>DASXDB010000203.1:0-6672 GCA_036490895.1 Gaiellaceae bacterium | reverse complement strand
GGCTCGGCGAGCCGCCGATCATCCCGACCGCGGCGGCGATCGCGAACGCGATCCGCGACGCGACGGGCGCAGACGTGCGGCAGCTGCCGATCTCGCGTGAGGAGATGCTGCGCGCGCTGCGCGAGGCCGAGGCACGGCAGAAGGAGAAGGTTGGAGCTCCGGCGGGCGTCTAGCACCACGATCGACGGCCTCCCGATCCACGGCGGCACCGAGGTGGTGCCGCTGCTGCGCGCGGGGCTGCTCGAGGCGGACACGCTCGTCGACATCCGCGGCGTCGTGCCGCGCGAGATCGGCCCGGGCCGGATCGGGGCAGGCGCGACGCTCGCCCAACTGGAGTGCGATCCCGGTGTGCCCGACGTGTTGCGCGAGGCGTGCCGCCTCGCAGCGAGCCCGCAACTTCGGAACATGGGCTCGCTCGCCGGCAACCTGCTCCAGTCGACGCGCTGTTGGTACTGGCGGCTCAACTGGCCGTGCCGCCTGCACGGCGGGGACGAGTGCTTCGCCCGCGACGGCGAGCACCGCGAGCACGCGATCTTCGCGAACGGCTATTGCGCGTCCGCGCACCCCTCGGACGTCGCCGCCGCGCTGCTGGCGCTCGACGCGAAGCTGCGCACGACGACGCGCGAGTTGCCGCTCGCCGACCTCTACCGCGTCCCGAGCGAGGACGACCGGCGGACAACGACGCTCGCGTCCGGCGAGGTGATCCTCGAGGTGACCTTCGGGGAATGCGAGCGGAGCGTCTACCTGAAGGCGATGGAACGGAAACGATGGGCGTTCCCACTCGTCGGCGTCGCCGCGGTCCGCCGCGGCGGCGAGGCGCGGATCGCACTCGCCGGCGTTGCTCCGATTCCCTGGCTCCTCGAGGGGGATCTCGACACCGCGACACCACTCCCGCGGAACGCGTACAAGGTCGATGTCGCCCGCGCGCTCGTGAAGCGCGCGCGCGCGACGATCGGCGCATGAAGCGGCTCGGTCTTGTCCTCATCGCGGTCGTCGCGCTGACCGCGTGCGGCGCCAGGAAGGAGTCGGCCACGACGAACGCCGCGACGACCACCGGCTCCGACGCGTGCCAGTCGATCAAGACGCCGAACCCCGAGAAACGGCACGCGCCGAGGCCGACGATCACGCTCGACCCGAAGAAGACGTACGACGTCACGCTCGACACGAACTGCGGCACCATCACGTTCCGGCTCGACGTGAAGGATTCGCCGAAGACGACAGCGTCCTTCGTCAGCCTCGAGCGCCGCAACTTCTTCGTCGACACGATCTTCCACCGGATCATCCCGGGCTTCGTCATCCAGGGTGGCGACCCCACCGGCACCGGGGGCGGGGGGCCTGGGTACGAGACCGTCGAAGCCCCGCCGAAGTCGACCAAGTACACCGAAGGCGTCGTCGCGATGGCAAAGGGTGGGAACGAGGCGGCGGGCACCGCCGGCAGCCAGTTCTTCATCGTCATCGGCCCCGATGCCGTCACGCTGCCGCCCGAGTACGCCCTGCTGGGGAAGGTCACGAACGGGCTCGACGTCGCGAAGCGGATCGGGAAGTTCGGCGACTCGACCGGGTCGATCTCCCGGCTCATCGAAATCGAGAAGGCGACCGTCGACGTCCACTGATCGTGTCGCCGCGGTCGTGCTCGCCGCGGGCGCGTCGACGCGGTACGGAGGCGTGAAGCAGCACGACCTCCTCCCCGCCGTGCTGGCTGCGCTGCGCGAGACCTCGGTCGACGAGGTGCTCGTCGTCGCCGGCGCGCATGCGCTCGAGGTCGGCGACGTGCGCGTCGTTTCGTGCCCCGACTGGGAGCGCGGCCCCGGCGCGTCGCTTCGCTGCGGCCTCGCCGCGCTCGGCTCCGACGTCGGCCGTGCCGTGATCGTCCTCGCCGACGGCCCGGCCCTCGACCCGCGTGCGGTCGACCGCCTCGCCGCCCACCCGGCGACCTTCGCGGCGGCGTCCTACGACGGCTCGCGCGACCATCCGGTCGCGCTCGCCCGCAGCGCGTTCGATGACATCCCCGCCGAGGGGTTGCGCGGCCGTGATCCGGTACTCGTCGACTGCTCGGACCTGCGTCCGCCCGGCGACGTGGATACGCGGCTCTAGACGGACCTCTCGCGACCGCGGAGGCGTATTACTCTTGCCGCATGCGGATTGCAGTCGCCGTCACGCTTCTCACCCTTGCGCTCGCCGCGCCGGCGGGTGCCGTCGGCCCGTGGCCCGGCACCGTGAGCTCGGTCACCTCGACCCTTACGGGCGACCGGTTTTCCGTCACGAGCGACGGGACGACCACCGAGCTCGTCGCTCGGCATAACGGCGGTGCGAGCAGGGCCAGTTTCCCCGGCACCTGGCGCATCCCCGCGGTGACCAGTACCGAACTGCCCGGCGGTCTCTCCGCCGATGGGAAGCTGCTCGTCCTGGCGCAGCCGTCGAGCACGCCGGGATTGCGCACGGTCAGCCGGTTCCTCGTGGTCGCGACGCGCAGCCTGACTCTCACGCGAGCGATTACCGTGAACGGTGAGTTCGGGTACGACGCCGTTTCCGCAGACCGCCGCACGCTCTATCTCATCGAGCATCGCGATGCGTCGAACCTCAACGACTACGTCGTTCGCGCGTACGACCTCGCGCACGGCCGTCTGCTCACCAAGCCAATCGTCGCGACAGGTGAAGAGACGACGATGCGCGGCTATCCGGTCGCTCGCGTGGCGACGACACGCGGCACCTGGGTGTACACCCTTTACTGGCGCGCGGACGGCTCGACGTTCATCCACGCACTGGCGACCCTACAGCGACGGGCCGTATGCCTCGACCTGAACTGGGTTGCGGGGAGCAACGGAGCCTGGACGGCCCGGCTCCAGCTTTCCCGTGACGGAAAACGCCTGCTTGTCCACTCGCCGACCGGCGCGGTGGTCGAGCAGGTGGCCACGCCCGCCTAGCGGCCGACGGCCAGGCACCGAGCAGCGCGCGGTTGCGCGAAGCACCCGGCCGGGACAGACAGCGGCGTCAGCTCGTCAGCGTCGCTGCCAAGAGCGCTACCTGACGGTTCGCAGCTGCCTGAACGCCGCAACCGCAGCCACCGCGACCACCCCGAGGATGATGCCGAGGATCCAGTGGCCGCTCAGCAGCAGGATGAGCGCGAGCAGGACGATCACCGCCGTCGCGATGCCTGCACGGCGCTGCAGGCTCTGCCGCGCGCGGCCTCTCGGCGACATGCTCACAGCGGCGTCCTGAGCGCCGCGAGCTTCGCCTTCAGCTCCGGCGACATCGGCTCGCTGACGGCGACGCGCACGTAGTGGCGTAGCCGCTCCTCGAACTTGTACCGCTTCGCGCACCAGCTGCACGTCTCGAGGTGCTTCTGTGCGCGCGCGACTTCATCCTCGGAAAGCGAGCCGTCGAGGTACGGCTGCATCATCTCCTCGCATTCCTCACAGGGGTCGTCGATTGGCGTCATGCCACTGCCGTGTCCGCGAGATTCTTCTTGAGGATACGCCTGCCGCGATGCAGTCGCGACATCACGGTCCCCATCGGGATGTCGAGGATCTGGGCGGCGTCGGCGTAGGAGAACTCGCCGATGTCGACCAGGACGATCACGTCGCGAAAGTCGTGAGGCACATCGGCGAGCGCGTCGACGATCGAATCCTGCGACAGCCGCTCGAGCACGCGCTCTTCGTCCGGGTTCTCGTCGGGCATCTGCGACGCCAGCTTGTCGTAGAGGAAGTAATCGCCTGCCTCGCTGTCGATCGACGTCGTCTGCGGTGTGCGCTGCTGACGGCGGCCGCGGTCGATGTTCAGGTTCGTGAGGATCCGGAGGAGCCAGGCGCGCAGGTTCGTGCCGGGCGTGTACTGGCGCCAGGAGCGAAACGCGCGCTCGTAGGTCTGCTGGACGAGGTCCTCGGCCTCTTCGCGGGATCCGACGAACCTGCGGGCCACGCGATAGACCTGATCGCTCAACTCCAGCGCCTCCTCCTCGAAGCGAACGCGATCCCTCGCGTCGCGGGCGAGCCTCCGGGTATCGGCGGTCGTCGGTGCGCTGTCGCTCATCCGGCCAACCACCCTAGCAACGCCTAAAACGACGAATGCCCGCACCGGATTCCCGTCGGCGCCCGTTGGGTAGGAGAGAGCCACCGAACCCCGGAGGTCGACCAATGGAAGGCATGACCGTCGTCACGAGCGACGACCACAAGCTCGGAACCGTTGTCGCAGAGCCAGACGGCTTCGTCGTCGTCGAGTCGGGCCACATGTTCAAGTCACGCCACGCGATTCCCAGTGACTTCCTCCACGAGCACGAGGACGTCGTCCGCGCCACCGTCGGCAAGGACGTCGTTCACGACTCACCAAAAATCGAGGGAGACACCTTCGACGAGTACGCCGTGAAGATGCACTACGGATTGATCGAGGTGAACGTCGTCGATCCCGAGCCGAGCCTCACCGAGCCCGCTGAGCGCTAGACGAAGGCCTGCTCGCGGAACCCGCCGCGGGCCATCTGCTCGACGAGCGCATCCCGCGTGGTGCGCTCGTCGTCGTAGCTGAGGAGCACCTGACCCATCAGGTTGGCGTTCGCGAACTCGAGTCCCTCGGCGCCCTCGAGCGTCTTTGCGAGGCGCATCACGCACTTCTCGCAGCGGATGCCGCTGACCTGGATCGTCTCGTTGACGACAGCCATGGGGTCAGGCTAGCGAGCGGCGGACGAGCGCCGCGGCGGCCTCGCGCGGGTCGGTCTGCTCGAGCTGCAGGTCGGCTTCGCAGCGCGCCGGGTCGATCCTCGCGAGCACGCCCGCGCCGCCGAGGCGCTCGGCCGCCGGCCGCACGCGCTCGAGGAGCTCGACGGCAAGCTCGGTCGCGGTCGGGAACGAGAGCCCGTCGGGATGGATCAGGTTCGCCGGAGGCCCGAAGCGGGCGGCCGCCCACCGGTTCTGGACGTAGTCGACCCGTCGCGGGACGCCCGGCATGTCGTCGTCGAGCGCCGTCGCGCACATCGCCTGGACGAGCGCAGCGATCGCGGGCGACAGCCGCACGTCGGTCGGCTGGTCCGGCACGCGTACCTCGAGCGTCCCGAGCTTGGGATGAGGGCGGACGTCCCACCAGATGCGCGTGTAGTCCTCCATCACGCCGATCGCGACGACGTGCTCGACCCACGCCTCCCACTCCGCGTACGAGTCGAACGCCGCCGGTGTGCCGCCCCGCGGCAGCTCGGCCAGGATCGGGGCGCGGTTCGACGCCATGCCCGTCAGCTCGCCGGCGAACCACGGGGAGTTCGCCGACAGCGCGAGCACGACCGGCAGCCAGGGAAGGATCGCGTCGAGGCAGCGCCAGCAGTCCTCGGCGGTCGGCATCCCGACATGCACGTGCAGCCCCTGCACGCCCTGGCGCCGGACCGAGATCCCGCCGTACCCGAGAAAGGTCACGTACCGCTCTTCCTTCACGATCGGCTGCGCTTCCGGGCGCGCGAACGGATGGGTCCCCGAGGCGGCGACCGCGAGCCCCTCGCGTTCAGCCGCATGCGCAGCGGCCCGGCGCAGGACGGGCAGCGCCTCGTCGACCTCGCCGGCGGTCGCACAGATGTCGGTGTTGGTCTCGAACACCGAGGCGAAGAGCTCCGTCTTCAGCCGCCCGGGCAGCGTGAGCCCTTCTGCCCCGCTCAGGATCTTGTCGACGGCCGCGACCTGCTCAAACGTCTCGGCGTCGAGGATCATCAGCTCCTCCTCGACCCCGAGCGAGAACGGAGGGCTGTCGCCGAACGTGTGTGGGATCACGCGGAGGTCTTGACGCCGTGCACCGGCCGACCGGCGGCGATCCAGGCGTAGTACGACGCGCTCGGGCCGTACTCGGAGCGGTAGCCGGTCACCCGCGGGTTGCGACCGACGTCGCGCGCGCGGGCGGCGTGGCGCAGGAGGTTCGGATCGTCGACCTCCTGCCAGACGAGGATCAGGTGGGCTGCGGTCATGAACTCCGCGACGAAGGTGCAGCCGTCGGCCGGACACGGGAACGGGTCGGTCCTGACGCAGAACCAGCCGTCGTGGTCGCCGTCGTCTTCCTGCCAGAGCTCTTCTTCCTCCTCGACGATCGTGTAGTCGAGGACGGTATGCCCGCGCTCCATCCGGGACAAGGTAGCGACGGATCACGGGCGTGCCACGGAGCCGAACTGGAAGGCCGGCCGTGCCCGGGCAGGCAGACGGGCTCCGGCCGGCCTTCCACTTCGGCTAGGGGCCTGCGCGCGTTCCGAGCTTCGCAGTGACGGTGCGCTTCGAGTTGTCGTGGAACAGCTCGATCTTCAGCTTGTCGCCGGGGTGCTTTTGTTGCACTAGGGCGAACAGCTGGTCGACGGATCTCACCGGCTGCCCGTCGACCTTCGTGATGATGTCGCCTCCGACCTTGTAGCTCTCGCCCTGGACGACCACCGAGGTCGAGCCGCCCTTGATGCCGGCCCTGGCGGCGCCGCTGCCCTTGGTCACGTCACGGACGAGCAGGCCGTTCGCGGTCGGCAGGTTGAACAGCTTCTGCAGCTGAGGCGTGACCGCTGCTGCGCTCAAGCCGAGGAACGCGTGCTGCGCCTTGCCGTTCGCGATGATCTGCCCCGCGATGTCGCGCACGGTGTTGACGGGGATCGCGAAGCCGATGCCGACGTTGCCCTGGTTCTGGGCGCTGCCGGTCTGGATCTGCGAGGTGACGCCGATCACGCGGCCG
>DASXDB010000202.1:0-10402 GCA_036490895.1 Gaiellaceae bacterium | reverse complement strand
TGCGTGAACTGCCTCCTCTGCTGGCTGTACTGCCCGGACTCGGCGGTCGAGCTCGACGGCACGACGCTCGTCGGCATCGACTACGACCACTGCAAGGGGTGCGAGCTGTGCGTCGAGGTCTGCCCGGCGGACGCGATCGCGATGGCCCCGGAGGTGCAGCGGTGATCGTCTGCACCCCGCAGCTCCTGACCGGTGGCGAGGCCGTCGCTCAGGCCCTCTGCCAGATCGAGCCCGATGTCGTCCCCGTGTACCCGATCACTCCGCAGACGCCCATCATCCAGACGTTCTCGTCGCTCGTCGCCGACGGCGCCGCGCACACCGAGATCGTCAACGTCGAGTCGGAGCATTCGGCGATGAGCGCCGCCATAGGCTCTGCGCTCGCAGGCGCTCGCACCGCAACGGCGACTTCGTCACAAGGCCTTGCGCTGATGGCCGAAGTCGTGTTCATCGCCGCGTCGATGCGCGCCCCGATCGTGATGGCCGTCGGCAACCGCGCGTTGTCGGGGCCGATCAACATCCACTGCGACCACTCGGACTCCATGCTCGTCCGCGACTCCGGCGTCATCCAGCTGTTCGCGGAGAACGCGCAAGAGGCCTACGACCTGACGGTGATGGCGCCGCGCATCGCCGAGCACCCGGACGTGCTGCTGCCGGTGCTCGTGTGCCAGGACGGCTTCACGATCACCCATGCAGCCGAACCGGTGGAGCTGCTGCCCGACGATACGGTGCGCGAATTCGTCGGTCCCTATCAGCTCGCCCACCCGCTCCTCGACGTCGACCATCCCGGCTCGCACGGCCCGTTCGCGATGCCCGACTACTACTACGAGTTCCGGCGTGCGCAGGCAGCGGCCCTCGATCGTGCAGCGGATGTCGTCGCGCACGTCGCCGACGAGTTCGAGCAGCTGAGCGGCCGCAGCAACCACGCCTGCGAGACGTACCGCCTCGACGATGCGACCCGCGCGTTCGTCGCGCTCGGCTCGTCTGCCGGCACGATCAAAGACGCGGTCGACGAGCTACGGGCCGAGGGCGAGCGCGCAGGCCTCCTCAAGCTGCGCTCGTTCCGCCCGTTCCCGGCCGCCGCGGCCGTGACCATGCTCGGTGAGATCACCGAGGTGATCGTGCTCGATCGCGCCGACTCGCCGGCCGGCGCGCCGCCTCTCGCCGCAGACGTCGCCTTCGCGCTTCGCGGCCGGCCTGCCGGCGTTCGCAGCCACGTGTACGGGCTCGGTGGACGCGACCTTCATCCAAGCGACGTCCGGTCCCTCTTCGGAGCGCCTGCGTCGCGCTACGTCGGCGTGCGAGGTGACGAATGTCCCGCCTAAAGACACTGGTCGAGAACCAGCACGGTGTCCAGCCGTTGCGCGGCGGCCACGCGCTCTGCCAGGGCTGCGGCGTGCCGATGGTCGTCCGCATCGTGCTCTCGACCATCGACCGGCCGACCGTCGTCGTGAACGCGACCGGCTGCCTCGAGGTCGCCACCTCGCGCTACCCGACGACCGCGTGGACCGTGCCGTGGATGCACGTCGCATTCGAGAACGCCGCAGCCGTCGCCAGCGGCGTCGAGGCTGCGCAGAAGGCACTGCGACGGCGCCACGGCCTGCCGGCCGACGAGGAGATCGCGATCGTCGTCTTCGCCGGCGACGGCGGCACCTACGACATCGGCCTCCAGGCGCTCTCCGGCGCCCTCGAGCGAGGACATCGCTTCCTCTTCGTCTGTTACGACAACGAGGCGTACATGAACACGGGCATCCAGCGTTCGGGCGCAACGCCGTTCGCGGCGTCGACGACGACGAGCCCCGCCGGCCTCGAGAGCTTCGGCAAGGCCCAGCAACGCAAGGACATGACGGCGATCGCCGTCGCACATCACGTGCCGTACGTCGCCCAGGCCGCCTCGACGTACTGGCACGATCTGAGCCTCAAGGTGGAGCGCGCGGCGGCCGCCGACGGGCCGGCGTTCCTGAACGTCCTCACCGACTGCCCGCTCGGCTGGGGACACGAGCCGCGCCTCGCCCCGCACGTGATCGCGGCGGCGGTGGAGACGAGATTCTGGCCGCTCTACGAGGTCGTGGACGGCCGCTACCGGCTCACGTACGACCCGCCGAAGCCGCAGCCGATCGAACGCTGGCTCGAGGGCCAGAAACGGTTCGCCCATCTGCTGCGGCCGGAGAACGCGCAGCTCATCGAGGAGATCCAGGCGCGCGTCGACCACGACTGGCGCGCCGTGCACGAACTGTGCATCGAGAAAGGAGCACGATCATGACGTACGTCTACGACTTCGACGCTCCGTGCGAAGGCGGCCGAGCGCTCCTCGGCGGCAAGGGCCTCGGGCTCGCCGAGATGACGCAGCTCGGCCTGCCGATCCCACTCGGCTTCACGATCACGACCGATGCCTGCCGCGAGACGATGCACAGCGGCGCCGAGCCGCCCTCGCTTGCCGGCGAGATCGCCGCACACCTCCGGCTCCTCGAGCGTCGCACGGGCAAGCGGTTCGGGGACGCGGCCGATCCCTTGCTGCTCTCGGTGCGCTCCGGCGGGCCGATCTCGATGCCGGGGATGATGGAGACCGTCCTCAACCTCGGGCTCAACCGAAGAATCGTCGAGGCAGGCGGCCTCGGGGACGACCGGCGCTTCGCCTTCGACGCCTACCGGCGGCTGCTGCAGATGTACGGCTCGGTCGTCGCAGGAATCGACGGTGCCGCGTTCGAAGCGGCCTTCTCGGAACTGAAGGAACGCACGGGGATCGAGGACGACTCACAGCTCACCGCCGAGCACTTCGCCGAGCTCGCCGGGCGCTTCGAGGAGATCTACCTCGATCAGTGCTCGGCGCCGTTCCCCGACGACCCGACCGTGCAGCTCGCGGGGGCGGTCCGCGCGGTGTTCGAGTCGTGGAACGCGCCGCGCGCGCAGGTCTACCGCCACGAATGCCACATCGACGACGACCTCGGCACCGGCGTCAACGTGATGGAGATGGTGTTCGGGAACCGCGACGCACAATCGGCGACGGGTGTGTGCTTCAGCCGCGACCCGGCGACCGGCCGTCCCGGCCTGTTCGGCGAGTTCCTGGCGAACGCGCAGGGAGAGGACATCGTCGCGGGCACGCGCACTCCGGAGCCGATCGCCCGCATGCGCGAACCGTTCCCCGACGCGTACGACCAGCTCGATCGTTCGGTGGCCGAGCTCGAGCACCACTACAGGGACATGCAGGACGTCGAGTTCACGGTCGAGAGCGGCCGGCTGTACCTCCTGCAGACACGAGGGGCGAAGCGCACGGCCGCAGCCGCGTTCGCATGCGCGGTATCGCTCGTCGACGAAGGTCTCATCGAGCGCTCCGACGCGGTGCGACGGATCGAGCCCTTGTCGATCGACCAGCTGCTCCATCCGACGATCGATCCCGACATCGCGGTCGACGTCGTCGCAACCGGCCTCGCGGCGTCTCCGGGCGCCGCTCGAGGACGGGCCGTCTTCGACGCCGACCGGGCGGCCGCGGGCGCCGCTGACGGCGAGGACATGATCCTCGTCCGGCCGGAGACGACCGCCGACGACATCCACGGGCTGATCAGCGCACGGGGCGTGCTGACAGCGCGCGGCGGAATGACGTCGCACGCCGCAGTGGTCGCCCGTGGGATGGGCAAGCCGTGCGTCGCCGGATGCTCCGCGCTGATCGTCGACGTCGAGGACCGCTCGGCAGTCGTCAACGGCCGAACGATCCGAGAAGGCGACGTGATCACCATCGACGGGACCGCCGGACACGTGATCCTCGGCGCCGTCGAGCTCGTGGAACCCAGCCCGAACCCCGACCTCGAGCTGGTGCTCGAGTGGGCGGACGCCATTCGGCGGTTGCGGGTGCACGCCAACGCCGACACGCCCGTCGACGCGGAGCGCGCCCGCCGGAACGGCGCCGAAGGAATCGGCCTATGCCGCACCGAGCACATGTTCATGGCAGAGGACAGGCTCCCGATCGTGCGCGCGATGATCCTCGCGGCGACCGGGCAGGAGCGTGCGCAGGCACTGGCGCGCCTCCTTCCACTCCAACAGGGCGACTTCGAAGAGCTCTTCGCGGCGATGGCAGGGTTGCCGGTCACGATCCGGCTGCTCGACCCACCGCTCCACGAGTTCCTGCCGCCGCTCGAAGAGGTCACCGACGAAGCGACCCGCGACCGGGTGCTCGCGCTCCGCGAGGCGAATCCGATGCTCGGAACGCGCGGCTGCCGCCTCGGCCTCGAGTGGCCGGAGATCTACGAGATGCAGATCCGCGCGATCGTCCGCGCGGCACGCGCGGTCGAGGCACGCACGGGAGTGGCGCCGACCGTCGAGATCATGCATCCGCTGGTGGCGTTCGACGAGGAGCTCGTTCGGCTGCGCGAGCTGACCGCACGCACGGTCGCCGAAGAAGGCGGGCTCGAGTACCTGTGCGGGACGATGATCGAGCTGCCACGGGCGGCTCTCCGCGCGGGCGAGCTGGCACGTCATGCCGACTTCTTCTCGTTCGGCACGAACGACCTGACGCAGACGACACTCGGCTTCTCCCGTGACGACGCCCAGGGCCGCTTCCTGACCTATTACCTCGACCACGGGATCCTCGAGTCGGATCCGTTCGCCACGCTCGACCAGAGCGGTGTCGGCGAGCTGATCACGATCGCGGTCGAACGTGGCCGAGCTGCCAACGCCGACCTTCAGGTGGGGATCTGCGGCGAGCACGGCGGCGATCCTGCCTCGATCGAGTTCTGCGAGCGCGCCGGTCTCGACTACGTATCCTGCTCGCCGTTCCGCGTCCCGGTCGCACGCCTGGCCGCGGCCCAGGCCGTCCTCCAACACGACACCGAGATCGTCTACACCCCGGCAGGAGGCTGACGAGACGGAGGCGTCGCTTGCTTCGCTACGCGACCGCCAGCGCAACGGAGACGCCAATGGGCACGGCGAGGGCCAGCGCCGCGGCGATCAGCGAGCGCTCCCACGTCCAGCCGTGCACCGACCGGACGCCGACCACCAGCAGGCCTGCGCTCCAGGCGTAGAACGCGAACGTGACCGCGACGAGGACGAGCCCTCCACCGCTCGTGTCGCGCCCCCCGCTGCGGAACCAGTCGTCGCCGTAGAGCGCGAGCTTGAACGGCCACAGAACGAGCGAGAGCGCGATCGGCGTCCACGCGAACGCCAGGATGTGGCGCGCACGGCGCGCTGTGCCGACCGAGCCGAGCGCGCGCGTGACGCGGTAGAGCAGCCAGCCGACGACGAAGTAGGCGAACGCGCCGGTGATCCCACCTGCGGCGAACGCCCAGAGCGCGAGATCGACGCCGTCGCGGCTCGTGTCGTCGAGGTACGTCGTCGCGCCGGCGAGAACCGCGGCGATCCCTGCGAGCCAGACGATCAGGAGGACCGGCTCGCCACGCTCGGCCGCTGCGTCCGGATCGTCGTCGCGCAGCGCCACGAAGACCGGCCGCGGCCGCTGGAGCACGAGCAGCGTGCGAAGCCACCAGTCGCGCATGGTCGGACTATGACGCGGTGGTGACGGTGCGGCCGTCGTGACAGCGGTACTCGGTCTGCCCGAGCAGGCCGCCGCGCTGGGCGACGGGCGGCTTGCCGTCGGGGCAGATCGTGTGGTGCCGGTTGTTGTACGCGGCCAGCATCCCGCCGACGAAGACGACCAGGCATACCGCGCCGAGCGCGATCAGCACCGACCGCTTCGATTGCCAGTTCACGCGGCGACCGCAGCCGCACGCTCGAGCAACGGCCGCAGGAACTGACCGGTGTACGACTCGTCGCTCGCAGCCACTTCCTCGGGCGTGCCCGACGCGACGATCTCGCCGCCTGCCTCGCCACCTTCCGGACCGAGGTCGACGAGATAGTCGGCCTGCTTGATCACGTCGAGGTTGTGCTCGATCACCAGGATGGTGTTGCCCCCGTCGACGAGTCGCTGCAGCACCTCGAGGAGCTTCTCGATGTCGGCGAAGTGCAGGCCCGTCGTCGGCTCGTCGAGGATGTACAGCGTGCGTCCGGTCGCGACCTTGCAGAGCTCGGCCGCCAGCTTCACGCGCTGGGCCTCGCCGCCCGACAGGGTCGTCGCCGGCTGGCCGAGCGTCATGTAGTCGAGACCGACGTCGTGCAGCGTCTGGAGGCGGCGACGGATCTTCGGGATCTTCGAGAAGAAGTGGAGCGCTTCCTCGATCGACATCTCGAGCACGTCCGCGATCGTCTTCCCCTTGAACCGCACCTCGAGCGTCTCGCGGTTGTACCGCTTCCCCTTGCACGTCTCGCACGGCACGTAGACGTCGGGCAGGAAGTGCATCTCGATCTTGATCTGGCCGTCGCCCTTGCAGGTCTCGCAGCGGCCGCCCTTCACGTTGAACGAGAACCGGCCCGGCTTGTAGCCGCGCACCTTCGCGTCGGGCGTCAGCGAGTACAGCTCGCGGATGTGGGTGAACAGGTCCGTGTAGGTGGCGGGGTTCGAGCGCGGCGTACGGCCTATCGGCCGCTGGTCGATCTCGATCACCTTGTCGAACGCCTCGATCCCCTCGACGCCGGTATGCGCCCCGGGCTTCGTCCGCGTGCGTTGCAGCCGGTTGGCGAGCGACTTGTAGACGATCTCGTTCACGAGCGTCGACTTGCCGGAGCCGGAGACGCCCGTCACCGCGACGAACTTGCCGATCGGGAACTCGACGTCGATCCCCTTCAGGTTGTTCTCGGCGGCGCCGAGGATCGTGAACCAGCCGTTGTCGTCGAGCCGCCGCTCCGGCACTGCGATCTCGCGCGTCCCGGAGAGGAACTGGCCGGTGACGGACTTCTTGTTGCGCTGCACCTTCGCCGCCGTTCCCTCGGCGACGACGTGGCCGCCGTGCTCGCCTGCGCCCGGCCCCATGTCGACGAGCCAGTCGGCCGACCGCATCATCTGCTCGTCGTGCTCGACGACGACCACCGTGTTGCCGAGGTTGCGCAGCCGCTCGAGCGTGCCGATCAGCTTGTCGTTGTCGCGCTGGTGGAGGCCGATCGACGGCTCGTCGAGGATGTAGAGGACGCCGACCAGCTGCGAGCCGATCTGTGTGGCGAGCCGCAGCCGCTGCGCCTCGCCGCCCGAGAGCGTCGCGCTCGCGCGATCGAGGTTGAGGTAGCCGACGCCGACGTCGTCGAGGAACGTGAGCCGCTCTCGGATCTCCTTGACGATCCGGTGGCCGATGAGCTCCTCGGTCGGCGTCAGGTCGAGCCCGTCCAGGAAGCGGAGGGCAGCGGTGATCGACTGCTTCGTGAACTGATGGATGTTGCGCTCGCCGACGGTGACGGCGAGCACCTCCGGCTTCAGCCGGGCGCCCTTGCACACGGGACACGGGCGGAAGGACATGTACTCCTCGATCCGCTCGCGCTGCGTCGACGAGTCGGTCTCGCGATACCGGCGCTGGAGCGAGGACACGATCCCCTCGAAGGCGATCATGTACGACCGCCTACGCCCCATCTTGTTGCGGTACTGGACGTACACCTTGTCGCCGTCGGTGCCGTAGAGGAACCAGTCCTGCTGCTCTTGCGTCAGCTCGCGCCACGGCACGTCGGTCGGGATCTCGTACCGGTCGGCGATCGCCTGGATCACGGACTCGTAGAAGCCGGAGCCGCCGACCGCCCAGGGGACGAGCGCGCCGTCGTCGATCGACAGATCGGGGTCGGGCACGAGGAGGTCGGGATCGATCTCCTGCTGCGCACCGAGCCCGGTGCACCGCGGGCACGCGCCGTGCGGCGAGTTGAACGAGAAGATCCGCGGTTGGAGCTCCGGCAGCACGCTGCCGTGCTCGGGGCACGCGAAGTTCTGCGAGTACGTCCTGATCTCGCCGGTGTCGACCTGGTCGACGACGACGAGGCCCTCCGCGAGCGCGGCCGCAGTCTCGACCGAGCCGGTGAGGCGCGTTCGCAGGTCCTCTCTCATCACGAGCCGGTCGACGACGACCTCGATCGTGTGCTTGAACTTCTTGTCCAGCGTCGGCGGCTCTTCGAGCGTGTGCTGCTCGCCGTCGACCTTCACGCGCGAGAAGCCCTCGCTCCGGAGCGACTCGAAGAGCTCGCGGTACTCGCCCTTGCGGTCGCGCACGACCGGCGCGTTGACCGTGAACCGGGTTCCCTCGGGCAGCGACAGGATCTCCTCGACAATCGAGTCGATCGACTGCCCCGCGATCGGGCGGCCGTCGATCGGGCAGTGCGGCCGCCCCACGCGCGCGTACAGCAGACGCAGGTAGTCGTAGATCTCGGTGACGGTGCCGACCGTCGAGCGCGGGTTCCGCGAGGTCGTCTTCTGGTCGATCGAGATCGCCGGGCTGAGGCCGTCGATCGAGTCGACGTCCGGCTTCTCCATCATCTGCAGGAACTGCCGGGCGTACGCCGACAGCGACTCCACGTACCGGCGCTGACCCTCGGCGTAGATCGTGTCGAAGGCAAGGCTCGACTTGCCGGAGCCGGAGAGCCCGGTGATGCAGATGAGGGCGTTCCGCGGGAGCCGGACCGTGATGTCCTTCAGGTTGTGCTCCCGGGCGCCGTGGACGACGAGCTCGTCGGCTGCCATGGGACGGCCATTGTACTACGCGAACAGGTGTTCGCCTAGGGGGTTGGCGAACCTGTATTCCGGAGAAGATCGCCCGATGCTCGACACCGCGAAGCGCACAGCGATCGGGACACTGGTCGTCGTCGGGATCGTGGTCGCTGCCCTCGCCCTGTGGAAGCTCCGCCTCGTCGTCGCCATGCTCTTCTCGGCGATGATCATCGCCGCCGCGCTCCGGCCGTCGATCGACTGGCTCGCGCGCCACCGGGTCCCGCCCCCTGCCGGGCTCGGGATCCACTATCTCGCCGTGGCAGGAGCGATCGCGGTCGCCCTCGTCTTCGCGGTGCCGGCCGCGTTGCACCAGATCGACCATGCTCTCAGCCCGAGCGGCAAGGCCGAGGTCGCACGCGCCGCGAAGCACTCGACGGGCGTGAAGCATCAGGTGCTGACGGCTCTCCAGAAGCGCTTGAACAACCTCCCGCACCGGTCCGAGCTCGTGAAGCCCATCGTGGGCATCGGGGTGAAGGCGTTCGAGGTGCTGATCGGGATCTTCTTCACATTTGCGGCAGCGGCGTACTGGATCTTCGAGCGTGACCGGGTCGTCGACATCGTCTGTTCGCTCATGCCACGACCGAGACGGAAGAAGGTACGCGACACGTGGACGCTGATCGACCTGCGCCTCGGCGCATTCGTCCGAGGCCAGGTACTCCTGATCGTTCTGGTCGCCGTCGTTCTCTCGCTCCTGTTCTGGGCGATCGGCGAGCCCTACTGGATTCTTGTCGGGGCATTCGCCGGGCTTGTCGAACTGGTGCCCGTGGTCGGCCCCCTCGCCGCCGGGGCGCTCGCCGTCGCGGTCGGATTCACTGCGTCCGTGCACGTCGCGGTGCTCGCCGCCGCCTGTGTGCTCGGCGTCCGACTGCTCGAGGACTACCTCGTGATGCCGAAGGTACTGGGCGAAGCGGTCGGGCTGTCGCCGCTTCTCGTGCTGGTCTCGGTGACCGTCGTCGGGATCCTCTTCAGCGGTTGGGCGGTGCTGTTCGCGGTGCCGATCGCAGCCGTCGTCGCCACCCTGTTCGACGTGGTCCTCCGGGACGTCGATCCGGCCGAGGAGGAGGTGCCGGCGGTGATCTTCTCGCCGAAGGAGGCCGAAGCCTGAGGGCGCCGGCCCCGGCCGGCGCTCGGAAAGGTGTCTGACACCATCAGTGTCAGACACCGCGGGCGCGTAACGATTCGCGTTCGCGGCTGTCGTAAGGTCCGACAAATGCAGGTTCGCGACAGTCACCTTCGCGCCCTCGCCGGGGCGATCGCCGTCTCCGCCGTCGGCGACTGGGTCGCCGTGATCGCGCTCGGGTTCCGCGCGAACGAGATGTGGAGCGGCGGCGTCGCGCTGCTGCTCATCTGCCTCTGGTCGCCGATCGCGCTCTTCGCCGGGCACGTCGGGATCCTCGTCGACCGCTTCGAGACGCGGACGCTCGCCGTTGCCTCCGGCATCTTCCAGGCGGGCATCGCGGCGGCGCTCGCCTTCGTGTCGTCGCTGCCGGCGATCCTCGCGCTCGCATTCGTGCTCGGCGTCGGCGTCGCCGTCTCGTCGACCGCCGAGTTTGCGCTCGTGCCGCTACTCGCCGGCAAGCGACCCATCGGGAAGGCGAACGGGCTCGTCGAGTCCGCTCGCGGCATCGGCTTCGTCGCCGGCCCCGCGCTCGCGGGGATCGTCGCCGGAAGCGCCGGCACCAAGTACGCGATGCTCGCGGACGCGGCAACGTTCCTCCTGATCGCCGGCGTGCTCGCCGCCCTACCGGTTCGCCGCCGCGTGGCGCATGAGCAGGGCGCGAAGCCGGCGGCGCGCGACGGGGTCCGGCTGCTGTTCGGCGAGCGCGTGCTCGCGATCACGCT
>DASXDB010000201.1:0-1687 GCA_036490895.1 Gaiellaceae bacterium | reverse complement strand
CGTCGACCACGTTCGAGCCGGGATCGAAGCTGTACCCCCACACCTCGGAGAGCAGCCGCTCGCGGCTCACGACCTCGCCCGGATGGCAGACGAGGTGGTACAGCAGGCGGAACTCGCGGTCGGAGAGGTCGACGGTGCGATGGTCGACCTGCGCCTGGCGGCGTGCTAGGTCGAGCTGCATCGCGCCGGCGCGAATCCGCGAGCCGTCGGTCGAGTCGCCGCCCCGCCGGAGATGCACGCGAACGCGTGCGACGAGCTCGGCGAACGAGAACGGCTTCGCCAGGTAGTCGTTCGCGCCGAGATCGAAGCCGCGCAGCTTCGTCGGCAGGTCGGATCGGGCGGAGAGGATGAGCACTGGTACATCGGCGCGCGCCTGTCGCAGGTCGGAGAGGACGCGCAATCCGTCGAGGCGGGGTAGCAGTAGATCGAGGATCACCAGCTCGTACGAGCCGTCGAGTGCCCGTTGCAAGCCGGTGGCGCCGTCTTCGGCGGCGTCAACGACGAAGCCCTCTGCCTCGAGCCCCAACCGCAGGAAATCGAGGATCCTGGGCTCGTCCTCGATGACGAGAATGCGCATCCCCGGGCCGGGACACTACAACTCCGGCCCGGGAGATGCACGAGGGTGCTACGCGGCGATGCGGTCGCGCACGCGCTCCGGCAGCGCGGAGAGCTCGGCGACGCGCGTCGCCCGGTGCCGCCGGTCGACGTGGACGCCGTGCGTCAGGAGATGGACGAGGCCATAGACGAGCGCGGCCGCAAGAACGGCGTTGGTGAGGATGAGAGTTGTGAGTGTCATGCATCAGAGGGTGCCGCGCCGTTCTTAAGGACCGTCAAGAGAACCCTGTGACGTCGCTGAGAGATGACGCCGAAATGACACTTTCGTCACAAACGCCGCAGCGGCGCGCGCGGCGCGGTATATCGGCCACCGGTGGGGGCGAAGCTCGCGATTCTCGTTGCCGCGGTTCTCGCGGTTGCCGTCTTGATCGGCTTCTACGTCGGGTTCCTCACCGGCGGGCCGACGCCGTACCGCGTGCCGGCCGCGAGCGCCGCCGGCGGCCGCAGTGTCGACCTGACGCTCCAGACCGTCGCCGCCGTCGGCTCGAAGCTCTCACCGAACAAGAACTGGGTCTCCTATCTCGTCCGCGAGAACGGCGTCTGGCATCGGAGCACCGTCTGGACGCTCCCCGCGAACACGCTCGTCCACGTGACGGTCTACAACTTCGACGGCAGGAGCGGTCTTCGCAATCCGTTCCTCGCGCAAGCGCGCGGCGTTGTCGGCGGGACGTTCGCGATCAACGGTAAGTCGACTCCGGCGATCGATCCGGACGACGCATCGCACACGTTCGCGATCCCGACCCTTGGCGTGATCGTCCCGATCAAGGGCGTCGACGACAACGCGCCGCATCAGTGCGACTACGCACCGTGTCCGATGTCGAACGCGCACGAGACGATCACGTTCACGTTCCGCACCGGCAAGAAGGGCCATTACCGCTGGCAGTGCTTCGTACCGTGTGCGGCCGGGTTCGTCTACGGCTTCGGCGGCCCCATGCAGACCGTCGGCTACATGGACGGGTACGTGAATGTGGTCTAGCCGGAGTCACGGTCAGCGCATCGCGGCGCTGACCGTGATCGGAACGGCGATCGTCTTGCCGCTCGTGGTCTTCGTGCTCGGGCCGAACATGCCGCC
>DASXDB010000200.1:0-2946 GCA_036490895.1 Gaiellaceae bacterium | reverse complement strand
GATCGACGGGACCCGGACGGTCGTGTCCTACCGAACGTCGCGTCACTACGAGAGTGCGGCACTCGCGTCGAACGCGCTGCATTTCGGCAGCGACTTCCTCGGCTCGACGGCGGTGCTCGTCGGCCTGCTCGTGGCGCGCGCCGGCTATCAGGACGGCGATGCGATCGCGGCGCTGTTCGTCGGCGTGCTCGTCCTGCTCGGTGCGTCGCGGCTCATCAAGGTGAACGTCGACGTGCTGATGGATCGCGCGCCGGCGGAAGCGGAGGCGGCGGCGGTTGCGGCGATCGAGGCGATGAAGCCGTCGATCGAGCTGCGCCGGCTGCGGATGCGCCAGGCAGGTGGGCGTCAGTTCGCGGACGTCGTGATCGGTGTGTCGCCCGGTGCCGCGGTCGGGCAGGGGCACGCCGCAGCGGACGCGGTGGAGGAGGCGGTGGAGCGCGCGCTGCCGAACGCGGACGTCGTCGTCCATGTCGAGCCGCAGGAGGACGCGACGCTGCGCGAGCGCGTTCACGCGGCCGCGGTCGCCGTGCCGCGCGTCCGGGAGGTGCACAACATCTCGTTGGTCGACGTCGCTGGGCGGACGGAGCTGTCGCTGCATCTGAAGCTGCCGGGTGATCTCTCGCTCGACGAGGCGCACGACGTCGCCGAGCAGCTGGAGCGCGCGATCTGCGCGGCGATCCCGGAGATCGCAGGTGTACAGACGCACCTCGAGCCGCTGACCGAGGCGAGCGCGGCCGCGGAGGTCGACGCGGACGCGGAGGCGCTCGTCCTGCGCGTGGTGCGCGAGGAGACGGGCGGCGATCCGCGCGAGCTGCGATTCCTGCGGACGGACGGCGGCCTCGTCGCGTTCCTGACGCTGGGCCTCGACGGTGCGAGCCGTCTGGAGGATGCCCACGCGAGGGCGAGCGAGATCGAGGAACGAATCCGCCGCGAGCGTCCGGATGTCGCCGACGTGATCGTCCACACGGAGCCCTGAAAGGCGAGGCCACCTGGGCCAGCTTGTGTGGTCAGACCAAAGATCACGGAAGTGTCACGAGCCACGAGGTGCACGTACTTCCGCGGGCGGACCTGTGGACAAGCTGGTCAGACCAACTGTGACGAACTGTCACGAACGTTCCACAGGCTAGGGTCGCGGCGTGAGGCTCTGCATGTTCACGCCGAAGGAGTTGGCGCTCGAGCGGGGTTGGCCCGGGCGGGTTGACGGGGATCGGGTGATCCAGCTCGCGGCGCAGACGTTGCAGTCCTTCTTCACCGGCGGCGGGTCGGCCCGTGAGCACGCCGAGTACACGCTCGCCGACATCGCCTTCCGCCCGCCGGTGCTTCGTCCGCCGGCCGTGCGCGACTTCATGGCGTTCGAAGTGCACGTCGCGAATGCACGACGGCAGCGGGGGAGCGAGGTTCCGAAGGAGTGGTACGAGGTGCCCGTGTTCTACTTCTCGAACCCGCATGCCATGTACGGCGACGGCGACGAGGTCCCGTACCCGGAAAGCACGCACGAGCTCGACTACGAGCTCGAATGCGCCGCGATCATCGGCGCCGAAGGGAAGATCGGCGGCTTCACCGTGATGAACGACTGGTCGGCGCGCGATGTCCAGCGGCAGGAGATGCGCGTCGGCCTCGGACCCGCGAAGGGCAAGGACTTCGCCACCTCGCTCGGCCCGATCCTCGTGACCCCCGACGAGTTCGACGGTACGAGCGGTGTGATGACTGCGCGCGTGAACGGCGAAGAGCGGTCGCGCGGCGAGCTCGGAGCGATGTTCCACAAGTGGGACGCGCTCCTCGCACACGCGGGCCGGAACACGATCCTCGCCCCCGGCGACGTGATCGGCTCCGGAACGGTCGGCAACGGCTGCATCCTCGAGCACGGCGACGGCCGCTGGTTGCAGCGCGGCGACGTCGTCGAGCTCGAGATCGAGGGGATCGGCGTGTTGAGGAACACGGTCGTATGAGCCGTAGGCTCGACGGAGGCTCACCAGGAGCGGGGGCGCCGACATGCGCGGCGCCGGAGCGGGGATGATCGGCCCCGGCGACGTCCGCGCAGCTGCGCGCCTTCTCGAGGGCATCGCGCACCGCACGCCCGTGATGCGCTCGCATGCGCTCGGCGAGAACGTCGTCGTCAAGCCCGAGAACCTGCAGCGTGTCGGCGCATTCAAGTTCCGCGGCGCCTACACCAAGATCGCGTCGCTCGCCAAGGGATGTGAGGTGGTCGCGTACTCGTCCGGCAACCACGCCCAGGCCGTCGCGCTCGCGGCGCGGCTGCTCGGCGCGCACGCGACGATCCTCATGCCCGAGGACGCGCCGCAGAACAAGGTCGATGCGACACGTGGCTACGGCGCCGACATCGTCACCTACGACCGCTACACCGGAGACCGCGAGGCGATCGCCGTCGAGCTCGCCGGTGAGCGCAACGCCGAGATCGTGCCGCCGTACGACGACCCGCTGATCATGGCCGGCCAGGGGACCGCCGCTCTCGAGCTGATCGAGGACGCAGGTCTCGTCGACACGCTGGTCGTCCCGGTCGGCGGCGGCGGGCTCATCTCGGGCTGCGCGACGATCGCCAAGGACATGGGTGTCAGACGAGTCGTCGGGGTCGAGCCGCAGGCGGGCGACGACTGGGTTCAGTCGTTCGAGCGCGGCCGGATCACCGAGATCGACGTCCCGCGCACGATCGCCGACGGCCTGCAGACACATGCACCCGGCGAGCTCACGTGGGAAGTCGCGAGCAAGCTCGTCGACGAGATCGTCACCGTGACCGACGAGCAGATCGTCGACGCGATGCGCTTCGTGTTCGATCGGATGAAGCTCGTGATCGAGCCGAGCGGTGCGGTCGGGATCGCCGCGTTCCGGGAGGGCCTCGTCGAGGCGCCGTCGATCGGGATCGTGATCTCGGGCGGGAACGTCGACGCTCAGCGCTTCTCGGACTTGATCCGCTCCGCCACGAGCGCG
>DASXDB010000199.1:0-4189 GCA_036490895.1 Gaiellaceae bacterium | reverse complement strand
AAAGAAAATCCCGCCGGCGCGGTGGCACTTTCGTCCACCCTGCCGACCGGCCCATTCGCGCTTGCACGCGCCTGAGTCGCTCGACGGGGCTTCGACCTACTCGTGCTCCGCGCCCGGCGGGATCCGCAGAGTACGACGGGTGCGCCGGAACTGCAAGGGCTTCGTAAGGAGTTGAATGCTCGGAGCGAGATTTTTCTGATCCGTCATCTACGATCGTGCGCGATGAGGGGGGTCATCGCAGCGCTTGTCGCGCTTCTCGCGCTGGCTGTCGCAGCCGCGGCGCCCGCGCGCTCGACCGGCGTGCAGCACGTCACGCTCATCGGAGACTCCGTGGCCGACGCGATCCCGCAGACCGGAAGCGCGGCCACGATCGTCCAGCAGGGAGTCACGCTCGACTTCGAGGTGGCGCCGTGCCGCCGGGTCGAGGGCGAAGGCTGCCCATACCAGGGGACGCGCCCGCCGAGCGCCGTGCAGCTGATCCAATCAATGGGCTCCAAGCTCGGCGACAACGTCGTTGTCGCCGTCGGCTACAACGACTTCGAGGACCAGTACGCCGGCAACATCGAGGACGCGATCAACGCCCTCACAGCCGCCGGCGTGAAGAGGATCTTCTGGCTCACGCTCCGCGCGGCGCGGCACCCGTACCTCTCCATGAACGACGACATCGCACAGGCGGCGGCGAAGCATCCTCAGGTGACCGTGGTCGACTGGAACGTGTACTCCCGCAGCCATCCCGACTGGTTCCAGACCGACGGCCTGCACTTGCTCAACCCCGGTGCCGACGCCATGGCGGCGCTGATCCACAAGGCGCTCCTCGCAGCCGGGGTCGCGGCGAAGCCGGCGCGCATAACCACGACGGCGCTGCCGGCCGCGCACCGCGGCAAGGCCTACAAGGCGAAGCTCGCCGCGGTCGCGGGAATCGCCCCGTACTCGTGGGCGCTTCTCGAGCGTGCCCCGCTCGGGATCCACCTCGCCCCGAACGGCGCCGTCACCGGCACGCCGCGCGCGAAGGTCGGTCGCTACACGTTCAACGTGCGTCTCCGCGACGCGATCGGGTCGCTCGCGACCCGCCGGTTGACGCTCCGCATCCTCGCGTAGCCTCACCGCGTGCTCTTCCCGACCGTCACCTTCGCGGTCTTCTTCCTGATCGTGCTCCCGGTGAGCTGGTCGCTGATGCGCCACCAGTCGGTCTGGCGGCTGTTCATCCTGGCCGCGAGCTTCGTCTTCTACGCCTGGTGGGACTGGCGGTTCGTCTTCCTGCTCGCGGCGTCGATCGTCGTCAACCAGACGATGGCCGTGGCGATCTACCGCGCCGAGGCGCAGGCCGCACGGAAGTCGCTCGTCGGCGTCGCGGTCGCCTTCGACCTCGGCCTCCTCGCGTACTTCAAGTACACGAACTTCTTCCTGACGTCGTTCGACAACGTGGTCGGGACCTCGTGGATCGCGAATGTGACGTTGCCGGTCGGCGTCTCCTTCTTCACGTTCATGGCGATCTCGTACGTCGTCGACACATACCGGGGAGAGCTCATGCCGACGACGCTGATGCGCTTCGCCGTGTTCCAGGCGTTCTTCCCGCACCTGGTGGCAGGCCCGATCGTCCGCGCCGGCGAGCTGCTCCCGCAACTCGAGACTCCTCGCGACCCACGCCGCGTCGACACGAGCCGAGCGTTCTTCCTGATCGTCACCGGCCTCTTCCTCAAGGTCGTGATCGCGAACCATCTCGCGACCCACGTCGTCGACGACGTCTTCGCGGCACCGAACCGCCATTCGTCGCTCGAGGTGCTCGTCGCGGTCTACGGCTACGCCGTCCAGATCTTCGCCGACTTCTGCGGCTACACGAACATCGCGATCGGCGTCGCTCTGCTGCTCGGGTTCGAGTTCCCGCAGAACTTCGCGTCGCCCTATACCGCCGTCTCGCTCCAAGACTTCTGGCGCCGCTGGCACATGACGCTCTCTCGCTTCCTGCGCGACTACCTGTACATCCCACTGGGCGGGAACCGAAAGGGCCGCATCTTCACCTATCGCAACCTGCTGCTGACGATGCTGCTCGGCGGGCTCTGGCACGGCGCGGCGTGGACGTTCGTCGTGTGGGGCGGCATTCACGGGCTCGGCCTCGCGGTCGAGCGCGCGACCGGTTGGCGCCCGCACACACGCGCGCAGGTGTGGCTCGGCCGCGTCCTCACCTTCCACATCGTCTGCTTCGCGTGGATCTTCTTCCGGGCCGACTCGTTCTCGCGCGCGCGCGACGTCATCGCACGGCTGTTCACCGCCTGGGGCCAGAGCTCGCCGCTCGTCACGACATCGGTGGTGCTGGCGATCGTCGTCGGCATCGCGAGCCAGTACGTCCACCCGAGCGCGGTCACCTCGCTCGTCGGCTCGTTCCAGCGCCTTCCGGTCGTCGCGCAGGCCGCGTGCGTCGCGGTTGCGCTCACCCTCATCAACACGCTCGGCCCCACCGGGGTCGCGCCCTTCATCTATTTCCGCTTCTGATGATCGCGGCGTACAAAGGCATCGCGGTTCTCGCCCTCGCGCTGTTCCTGGCGGCGCTCCTCCAGGCCGAAGGGCTGCGGAAACAGGCCGAGATCCAGCCGACGGGGCTTCAACGCAACGTCGCGCTGCGCGTCACGAAGCCGCTCGTCTCGTTCTCGCACGCGCTTCACCTGACGACGCCGCGGCACGAGCTGCAGGTGGCGATCGGCCGGGAGAACGAGGACCAGATCGACACGCAGGTGCACCTGAGCCTGCCGCCGCCGGCGACGACGCCACCGGTGCCTGGCAAGCCGGAGCCGCACACGAAGCCGAAGCCCAAGCCGCTCTACACCGCGGCGCACCCGCTGCGCGTCTGGGTCGCGGGCGATTCGCTTGCACAGGTCCCTGGCGACGCGCTCGAGCGCATCGGCGGCGCGATCGATGTCGTCGGAGTCGAGAGCAGGCTGTCGACGGGACTCGCCCGCACCGATCTCTACAACTGGTTCACACGCATCGAGCAGGCGCCGCGGCAGCTGCATCCGGACGTCGTCGTCTTCTCCTTCGGCGCCGACGACGCGCACGACTACATGGGCGGCGCCCACGTCGGGCCGTTCGGCAGTCCCTCGTGGATCTCGGAATACCGGCGGCGCATCGACGGGGTCACCCGCGAGCTGAACGCGGAAGGCATCCGAGTTGTCTGGCTGGGGTTGCCGATCCCCGACGGCCCCGGCTTCAGGAAGAGCTTCCCCGTCGTGAACGCGATCCTCGAGGGCGTTGCGCGCGCACACGCAAAGGACGCAACGTACGTCGACACCTGGCACCGGCTCGACGACTTCCACGGGCGCTACGCGGAGTACCTCCGCGTGCACGGGAAGCTCACTCAGGTTCGCGCCTCCGACGGGGTGCACTACACGCAGGCCGGGGGCGACCTCGTCGCCGCGGAGGTCGTCACCCAGCTCCGAGCCTGGTATCGCCTCCGGACCTAGTCGACCGCGAGCAGGTCGACGACGAAGACGAGCGGCTCGTGCGGCTTGATCACGCCGCCTGCGCCGCGCGCGCCGTACGCCATCGCCGAGGGGATCGTCAGCCGCCGCCGCCCGCCGACCTTCATCCCGGCGACGCCGTGGTCCCAGCCGGGGATCACCTGCCCCTTGCCGAGCTTGAACTCGAACGGTTGGCCGCGATCCCACGACGCGTCGAACTGCTCGCCCGTCAGGAACGAGACGCCGACGTAGTGGACCGTCACCTTCGCGCCGGGGGTCGCCTCGTCACCGTCGCCGACCGTGAGGTCGTCGACCCAAAGCTCGAACGGGATGTCGCCTTCCGGCGGATCGACTTCGGGGCGCTCGAGCCTCATCGGCGCATCCTGCCTGAACGGGCCTCGTCCGCGAGCAGGCCTCGGACGCGGCCCCAACCCGCACCTCCCCGTGTGCGAGCCCAGTTTCCCTTCGGCCGGCGCGGTGTCCAGCGTGTCCGGTACCGCTCGGCGTCGATGCCCTTCTCCTGCGAGTCGACCCAGCCGAACATCGCCGCCACCTCGACCGCCGCTCAGGCAAACGCGTTCTCGCCGGTGAGCGCCCGCCCGATCAACAGCTTCTGGATCTGCGACGTCCCCTCGTAGAGCGTCGTCACCCGCGCGTCGCGGAGGTACTTGCCCACCGGATACTCGTCGACGTAGCCGTAGCCGCCGTGGGCCTGCAGCGCCGCGTTGGCGGCGCGC
>DASXDB010000198.1:0-7620 GCA_036490895.1 Gaiellaceae bacterium | reverse complement strand
GATGTTCTCGAACGACGACGCACTGGTCGCCGCGCTCAAGCACCACGACATCGACGCGATCGAAGACGTGCCTGCGACGGCGATCAAGACGCTGCGCAGCTCCGGCTTCACCGTCAAGCAGGTGCCCGGGTTCGACCACACCGACTTCATCATCAACACGAACCCGAAGAAGACGAAGCATCGCGAGCTACTCGATCCGCGTGTGAAGACCGCGATGGACTATGCCATCGACCGCGCGCAGATCGTGCGCGTCGTGTTCCTCGGCGCCGCGCATCCCGGCGACTCGATCATCTCGCCGTCGTCGGGCGCTTGGTACAACCCGGCCGTCAAGCCGACGCCGCTCAACCTGGCGAAGGCGAACAGCATCCTCGACGGGCTCGGCTACAAGAAGGGCTCGGACGGGATCCGGGTCGCGAACGGCTCACGGATGTCGTACGACGTGATCACGCCGACCGACGTGCACAGCATCCCGCGCACGTTCCAGATCATCCAGGCGTCGTTCCGCAAGATCGGTATCGAGCTGAAGCAGAAGTCGCTCGACTCGAGCGCCGCGTTCGACGCCATCACCGCCCCGAACGGCAAGTACACCGACTTCGACCTCGCGATGTGGGACTGGGTCGGGCTGGTCGACCCCGACTTCATGCTCTCGGTCGTCACCTGCGCTCAGTACGGCGGCTGGTCGGACAGCGGCATGTGCGACAAGCACTACGACGCGCTGTACTCGAAGCAGCAGCTGACCCCGAACCAGACGAAGCGGCGCGGGATCGTCTGGCAGATGCAGAAGTACCTCCAGCAGCGCAAGCCGTACCTCTGGCTCGCGAACCTCGACAACGTGAGCGCCTACGCCTCCAACTGGACAGGCATCGTCACCTCGCCGCAAGGGCCGTTCAACTCCATCAACAAGGTCAGCCTGACCAGCGTTCAGCAGAAGTAGCGCCGGCGCAGTGAGGGGCGCCGACTACGTCATCAAGCGCACGGCGTTCGCCGTCGTGACGGTGTTCGTCGCCGTGACGCTGAACTTCGCGCTCTTCCGGCTCGCACCGGGGTCGGCCGTCACCGACCTCTCACGGGTCCCACACGCGACACCGGAGCTGCGTCAGGCGCTGAAGAAGCAGTTCGGGCTCGACAAGTCGAGGGGCGCCCAGTACGTCATCTACTTGAGGCAGCTCGCGCACGGGAACCTCGGCGTCTCGTTCGCGAACGAGCAGCCGGTCTCGACGAACCTGCGGGTCGCGCTGATCAACACGCTGCCGATGGTGCTGCTCGGCACGCTGTTCGCGATCATCATCGGGACGCTCACAGGCGTGATCGCCGCGTGGCGTCGCGGCACGCCGACCGAGGCGCTGACGGTGACGAGCGCGCTCGGCTTCTACTCGATGCCGACGCACTGGCTCGGCTTGATGCTGATCATCATCTTCGCGGGCACGCTCCCGACCGGAGGGATGACGAACGAATTCCTCATCAACCCGTCGTTCTGGACGCACTTCCGTGACCTCGCCGCGCACATCACGCTGCCGTCGCTGACGCTCGGGCTCGTGCTGTACGGCGAGTACACGCTGATCGTGCGCTCCGCGATGCTCGAGACGCTCGGCGAGGACTACATCCTCACCGCCCGCGCGAAGGGCCTGAAGCCGTGGACGATCGTGCGCCGGCACGCGTTGCGGAACGCGATGCTGCCCGTGGCGACGCTCGTGGCGCTGTCGCTCGGATACATCGTCGCGGGCGCGATCCTGATCGAGACCGTGTTCTCGTGGCCCGGCATCGGCCGCGCGGTGTACGACGCCGTGCTGCAGCGCGACTACCCGATGCTCCAAGGAGCATTTCTGCTGCTCACGATCTCGGTCGTCTTCTTCAACCTCGTCGCCGACCTCCTCTACTTCAAGCTCGATCCGAGGATCACGGAATGAGCTCGGTGCTGATCGAGGCGCCGACGGCGCCCGTGCTGACGCGTCGCGGAGCGGTGCTGCGCATGCTTCGGAGGAACCCGCCGGCGTTGATCGGCTCGACGATTCTCCTCGTGATCGCGTTCTGCGCGGTGTTCGCGCCCCTGATCGCGCCGTACGGCCTGCACACGCAGGTCGGGCCGGTATTCGGCCGCCCGTCGTGGAAGCACCCGCTCGGGCTCGACGACGGCGGCATCGACATGGTGACGCTGCTCATGTGGGGGGCGCGCGTGTCGCTCATCGTCGGCTTCGCCGCGACGTTCGTGTCGATGGCGATCGGTGGCACCGTCGGCGTGCTGGCCGGCTATTTCGGCGGCAAGGTCGACACGATCCTGATGCGGATCACCGACTACTTCCTCGTCATCCCCGACGTGCCGCTGATGATCGTCGTCGCTGCGATCTGGGGGCCGAGCCTCTTCCACATCGTGATCGTGATCGGGATCCTGCTCTGGACGGGCACCGCGCGCGTGATCCGCGCGCAGGTGAAGAGCGTGCGCGAGCGCGTCTACGTGAAACGCGCGCGCGCGCTCGGTGCAGGGCATCTGCGGATCGTCGTCCGGCACGTGCTGCCCCAGGTGGCGCCGCTCCTGATCGCGAACACGGTACTGACGGTCGCGGTCGCGATCTTCGACGAGACCGCCCTCTCGTTCCTCGGGCTCGGCGATCCGAGCCGGACGTCGCTCGGCAAGGTGATCGAGAACGCGTTCGAGCGCGCGGCGATCTCGTCGGGCGCGTGGTGGGCGATCGTCCCGCCCGGCGCGCTGGTCGCGCTGATCATCCTCGGCTGCAGCCTCGTCGGCGGGTCGATGGAGGACGCGTTGAATCCCCGCCTTCGGGTCGCACACCTCTCGGCGCGAACGTTCCGGCTTCGCCCGCTGGTCGGACGGGAGAACGCCCTTTGAGCGTGCCCCTGCTGCAGGTCGAGGACCTGCATGTGTGGTTCGACCTGCAGGGCGGCGGCGAGCTCCACGCCGTCCAGGGCGTCGGCTTCACGCTCGAGCGCGGCGAGCGGCTCGGGCTCGTCGGCGAGTCCGGCTGCGGCAAGACGACGACGGCGCTCGCGATCATGGGGCTGCTACCGCCGAGCGCCAGCGCTGCGGGCCGGGTGCTGCTCGAAGGCGTCGACGTCCTTGCGGGCGGCGAGTCGACGATCAGGCCCCATCGCTGGGTCGACGTCGCGATCGTGTTCCAGGGCGCGATGAACGCCCTCAACCCGGTGCGCACCGTCGGAAGCCAGATCATCGAGGCGCTCGAGCTCCACGGCGTCGCGCGCGGCGCGGCGGCGCGCCGGCGCACCGGCGAGCTGCTCGAGTCGGTCGGGATCCCCGCGGCACGTGCCGGCCGCTTCCCGCACGAGCTGTCCGGCGGGATGCGACAGCGGGCAGCGATCGCGATGGCGCTCGCGTGCAACCCGAAGGTGCTGATCGCCGATGAGCCGACGACCGCGCTCGACGTGATGGTGCAGGCGCAGATCCTGGAGCTGCTCGACGCGCTGTGCCGTGAGTTCGGCCTGGCGCTCGTGCTGGTGACACACGACCTGCCCGTCGTCGCGCAGCTCTGCGATCGCAGCGTGGTCATGTACGCGGGCCGGGTCGCAGAGCAAGGGCCGGTCGACGCGCTGTACCACGATCCGCGCCACCCGTACACGCGCCTCCTGTTCGCGGCCACGCCCGACCTCGACGATCTGGACGGCCGCGTCGTGTCGATCCCCGGCGCGCCGCCGCGGCTCGACCGGCCCATCGACGGCTGCCCGTTCCGGCCCCGGTGCGACCGCGCGTTCGACCGCTGCGCGGCCGAGCCGATGCTGAGGAGCCTCGGCGACGGACGGACCGCGGCGTGTCACCTCACCGAGGTAGCGGTGACGTGAGCTCGCTCCTCGAGGTCGAGGATCTCGTCGTCCGGTACCCGATCCCGCGCGGGATCGTCGGAACGGTGAAGCGCGCGCCGTCGCAGTCGGTGCATGCGGTCGACGGCATCTCGTTCGACCTGGCCGCGGGCGAGATGGTCGCCCTCGTCGGGGAGTCGGGCTGCGGCAAGACGTCGACCGCGCAGGCGGTGATGCGGCTCGTCGACCCCGAGGGCGGCGCGATCCGCTTCGAGGGCCGCGACCTGACCGGGCTCGGCGTCCGTGCGCTTCGGCCGCTCCGCCGGCGGATCCAGATGGTCTACCAGGACCCGTACGAATCGCTCGACCCGCGGTTCCGCGTCCGCCGGGCGGTCGAAGAGCCGCTCGCGATCCACCGCCTCGGGGGGTCGGGAGCGGAGCGCGAAGAACGCGTGCGTGAGGCGCTCGAGCGTGTCGAGCTGACGCCGCCCGAGCTCTTCCTCGACCGCTACCCGCACGAGCTCTCGGGCGGCCAGCGGCAACGCGTGGCGATCGCAGCTGCGCTCGTGCTCGAGCCGGTGCTGCTCGTTGCCGACGAGCCGGTGTCGATGCTCGACGTGTCGGTGCGCGCCGGCGTGCTCTCGCTGCTCGACTCGCTCAAGCAGAGCGGGCTCGCGATCCTGATGATCACGCACGACCTGTCGACCGCCGGACGTTTCGCCGACCGCATCGCGGTCATGTACCTCGGGCGCATCGTCGAGGAAGGCCCGGCCGCCGCGGTCGTCCGGTCACCCCAGCACCCCTACACGCGCGCGCTGCTGTCCGTCGTCCCGCGACGCGACCCGCGCGACCGACACACCGGGCAGGTCCTGCGCGGCGAGACGCCCGACGCGGTCCGCATCCCGAGCGGGTGCCGCTTCCATCCGCGTTGCCCGCTCGCGTTCGACGCGTGCAGAGTCGAGGAGCCGGCGCTCGCGCCGAGCCCGGCCGGCCACGACGCTGCCTGCTTGTTGATCTAGCCGAAGCCGAAGACTTCCGCGGCGACCACGACGCACGCCTCGTCCTCGTCGGCGGCGCCGCCGCTGGCACCGAGCCCGCCCACGAGCTGCCCGTCGACGAGGAGCGGGATGCCGCCCGCGTAGACGACGATGCGGTCGTCCGTCGTGTTCCAGCCCCAGTCCGCGCCGCCCGGCTGCGTGCTCTCGGTGAAGTCGCCGGTGCGCGTGCCCCACAGCACCGCCGTGTACGCCTTGCCGTCGGCGAGGCGCATCGCCCCGAGCGCGGCGCCGTCCATGCGCTGCGTCGCGATCACGTGGCCGCCGGCGTCGACGACGCAGATCGCGAGGGCGAGCGACCGCGCCTCGGCCTCGGCGCGGACGCCCTCGATGAGGCGGAGCGCAAGCTCGAGCGACGGCTGCTGCTGACGCAGGAGCCCGTCCATCAGACGCCCACCCTACTCTCGGCAAACCGCCGGCCGAGCTCGGCCGCGACGACGACCGTCAACGAGACGAGCAGGACGACGACTGCCACGGCGATCACCTGCGGCAGCTGGCTCGGGAATCGAAGCGCCGAGTAGAGATAGATCGGGAACGTCGAACTCGTGCCGACGAGGAACGACGCAACGGCGTACTCGTCGAACGAGGTCGTGAACGCGATCAGGAGCGCCGAGACGACCGCAGGCAGGATCAGCGGGAACGTGACCAGGCGGAACGTCTCCCACCGGTTCGCACCGAGGTCGTAGGCCGCCTCCTCGAGCGCCTCCTCGATCTGCTCGAGCCGCGGTACGAGCACGAGGATCGTGTACGGCAGCGTGATCACGATGTGGCCGATCACCACCGTCGGGATCCCGCGCGACACGCCGAGCTGGTGGAAGAGCAGCAGCAGGGCGATCCCGAAGACGAGGTACGGGATCACGAGCGGGCTGAGCAGCAGGGCCGACACGACCGGCTTCGCCCGGAAGAACCGGCGTGCGAGCGCGATCGACGAGAGCACGCCGAGGATGACCGCGCCGATGCTCGTCGCCGCGGCGATGACCGCGCTCGTCCAGAGCGACGCGCGGAGATCGCCGTTCGCGATGAACTGGCGGTACCAGTGCAGCGTGAACCCGCTCAGCGGGAACGACGGCACGTCCGCGTTGTTGAACGAGAAGATGATCAGGATGACGATCGGTGCGTAGAGGAACAGCACGACGAGCGCGAAGAACCCGCGCAGCACGCGCGCGCCGTTCCGCGAGAGCGCGATGCTGTTCACTCCGCCGCCACCCGCTGCGGCTGCAGGAATCGCGAGAACAGAGCGGTCAGGACCGCGACCACGATGATCAGGAACAAGGCGAGAACCGAGCCCGTCTCCCAGTCGGGGAAGCCGGCGCCGAACTTGTCGACGATCTGGTTGCCGTACATGTAGCCCCCGGTCCCGCCGACGAGCGACGGCGTCACGAACTCGCCGATCGTCGGGATGAACACGAAGAAGAACGCCGCGATCACGCCCGGCAACGACAGCGGCAACGTGACCGCAAAGAACGCCCGCCACCGGCTCGCGTAGAGGTCGCCCGCCGCCTCGAGCAGCCGCTGGTCGAGGTTCTCCAGCGACACGAAGATCGGCAGCGCGACGAACGGCAGCCAGATGTAGGCGAGCACGAGCATGACCGCGAACCGGCTGTAGAGCAGCTGCGAGATCGGTTGCTCCGGTGAGCGCAGGTGCGTCCAGAACAGGAACGAGTTGACGACGCCCTGGTCGCCGAGGATCACCTTCCACGCGAGGACGCGCAACAGGTAGCTCGTCAGGAACGGCGCGATCAGGAGGAGGAGCAGGACGTACTTCCGCCGTGTCCCCGACAGCGCCAGGTAGTACGCGAGCGGGTAGGCGAGCAGGACGATCGAGATCGAGACGACCAGCGACATCTCGATGCTCTTCCAGAACAGGTGCCGGTAGATACCGCTGTGCGCAACGGTCCGCCACGCGTCGAGGGTGAACCCGTGCGGCCCCGGGAACAGTGCGTAGACGTTGAAGCTGTAGAGCGCGACGATCACGATCGGCGCAACGAAGAAGACGCCGAGCCATGCCACGGGAAGCCCGAGCAGGCCCGGCGTCGTCAGATCTCTCCGTCGCGTCAGCTTGCCTTCACCTGCTCCCACAGGTTCGCGTACGTCGCGCGCCGTGGGATGTCGCGGTCGAGATGCGCGTTCGGCTCGGTGACCGCACGCGGATTGGTCAGCTGCAGCGCCTTCAGGAGGTCGCTCGAAGCCGGCCGCGCGATCGTGTTCGCATGGCCGTAGCCGTAGTTGTCCTCGAGCCACTTTGCCGACTTGTTCGAGCTCCACGCATCCACGTACGCGTGCGCGAGCTTCGGCCGAGACGACGTCTTCAGGAGCATGAACATGCCGACCCACGCGACCGGCTTCTCCTTCGGCCGCATGTACGCGACCTTCAGGCCCTTCTTCTTCATCTGCACCCAGTCGTTGGGCCAGGCGTACGCGATCCAGATGTCGCCCGATCCGAACGCCTCCCAGAGGTTCGTCTCGGACGACCAGATCAGGCGGACGTTCTTCTTCTTGGCGATCAGCAGCTTCTGCGACTGCTTCAGCTGGTCGTCCGTCTGGTTCCACGGGTTCTTGAAGCCGAGATAGAGGCCTGCGACCGTGATCATGTTCAGATCGTCGAACCACGAGATCTTGCCCTTGTAGCGATCGTCGAAGATCAAGCCCCACGAGGTCGACTTCGGGGTCACCTTGTCCGTGCGGTAGAGGATCGCGTCGAAGCCCCAGTCGTCCGGGATGCCGTACTGCTTCCCGCCGTACTGGCCCGCCTTGACCATGAACGGGTTCAGGTGCTTGAAGTTCGAGATCAGCGACG
>DASXDB010000197.1:0-15096 GCA_036490895.1 Gaiellaceae bacterium | reverse complement strand
CAGTCGGTTCTCCGCCCAGATCCGCCCGCCCTGGGCCTCGACCAGCCCGCGGGCGATCGCGAGCCCGAGCCCGGCGTTCGCGTCCCGTCGCGACCGGGCCGGGTCGCCCCGCCAGAACCGCTCGAACATCCGCCGCTCCGCCTCCGCGGTCAGCCCGACGCCCGAATCCTCGACGCCGATGTGCACCTCGTCGCCGACCGGCTCCGCGAAGACGACGACGGATCCGTCGGACGGAGTGTGCCGGAGCGCGTTCGCGAGCAGGTTCCACAGCACTCGCCGGACCTGCTCGGGCGCCCCGGCGACGGCGGGCAACTCGGCGACGACGCGCGCCTGCAGCGTGACATGGCGCGCGTGCGCGTCTGCTTCGAGCGCGCGCACGCAGCTCACGACGACATCGCCGACCGACAGCCGTTCGAGCTCGACGGAGAGGACGCCCGCGTCGATCCGCGCCAGCTCGAACAGGTCGTCGATCACCTTTCCGAGCTCCACGATCTGCTCCCGAAGAACGGGGACGTACTCGTCTGCCTCGGCCACTCCGTCTTCGATCGCCTCGAGCATCGCACGAATTGCGGCGACAGGCGTGCGCAGGTCGTGGCTCGCCCAGGCGACCAGCTCCCTCCGCGCGTCGAACACCTCCTCCAGCGACGCAGCCATCTCGTTCAGCGAGCGGCCGAGCCGCGCCAGCTCCGCGGGCCCGCCGGGCACCACGCGCGCCGTCAAGTCGCCGGAGGCGAGGAACCCTGCGGTATCGACGAGCCGTTCGATGCGGCTCGCGACCGCGCGGCCGAGCAGAAAGGCGACAACGAGGGCGGTCGCGCCGCACGCGGCAGCGATGTACAGGACGCCGAGATCCTCGTGCATCTTCATCATCACGAGCCCCGCTGCGGTGACCGCCGCGAGCGGCACGGCCGCCGCGTACAGGGCGAGCGCCGCGAGCTGCAACCGAACGGTCGGCAGACGGCGAACGCCGAATGCCACCAGCGCGCTCGCGGCGAGGGAGGCGGAGATCGTGATTGCCGCGAACATGGTCATGGCGTGAACCGGTAGCCGACGCCCCACACGGTCTCGAAGTGCCGCGGGTGGGAAGGCGACTCTTCGACTTTCTCTCTCAGCCTGCGGATGTGCACCGTGACCGTGCCCGTATCGAGCGCGGAGGTGTACCCCCACACGCGGTCCATCAACTGGTCGCGCGAGAAGACGCGACGCGGATGCGACACGAGGAACCACAAGAGGTCGAACTCTTTCAGCGTGAGCTTGAGCGGATCGCCGCCGCGCCGCACCTCGCGGGCGGCGCCGTCCACCTCGATCGAGCCGAACCGGACGAGCTCGCGCGGGTGCGCATCCGGTGGAGCGGCGCGGCGCAGGAGGTTCCGCACCCGGATTGCGAGCTCGCGCGGCGAGAACGGCTTGGTGACGTAGTCGTCGGCGCCGAGCTCGAGGCCGACGATCCGGTCCGCCTCGTCGCCCCGCGCGGTGAGCAGCACGATCGGGAGATCCGAGGTCGCCCGGATGCGGCGACAGATCTCGAGGCCGTCGGTTCCCGGAAGCATCACGTCGAGCACGACGAGCGACGGCACCTCGCGTTCGAGGAGCCTCATTGCCTCCTCGCCGCTCTCGGCCTCAAGGGTCGCGAACCCGTCGCGGCGCAGGTAGCGCACGACGACGTCCCGCACGATCGGTTCGTCGTCGACGATGAGCACGGTCGACATGGCGTCATTGTGAGTCGCGATCGGTTTCGTGCGCATTAACTCGCAGCGTTCAGATACTTGTAAGTAGGACGAAAGACTCGCGCAACCGTTCTTCCGTTACCTACGGGCGATAACGACACCCAGATTGGAGGATCGCGTGAGGAGACTGCTGCACTTGACGGCCGTCCTCGTGGTGGGGGCCGCCCTCGTGGGTGCCGCCGGGGCCGGGGCGACGGAGCGCGTCGCGAAGAAGACGCCGACCGCCGGCTTCTACGAGGGGAAGGTGATCCATTACTACGACTTCGGCCCGATCAAGCTGAAGGCCGGGAACAAGCTGGCGCCGATCTGGGCGGTGACGAACGGTCCCGCCGCCCAGCACAACATCGTGGACACGGTCCCGGGCCGCGCCGACTACTCGCCGCTGTGGCAGGTGAGCATGGTGACGTGGCAGGCCTCGGCGACGCCGCGCCTCCTGCGCTCCGCCGCGGACGTCAACGCGGCCGAGAAGGCGGGTGACGTCAAAGTCACGAAGACGGCGATGGTCGTGAACTGCCCGGTGCTCGGGTTCGGCCAGAAGCGCGTCGCGGGCTTCTCGAACGGCCACGTGATCCACTACTACGACGACGGCCCGGTGAAGGTGAAGCCGGGGAACGAGACCGCGCCGCTGTACGCACCGATGAACGGCGTCGCCGGTCAGCACAACATCGCGCTCGAGAACGTCGCCGTGGGCCAGACCGAGTACCCGGCCCTGTGGACGATCATCGCGGTCGAGTGGAAGGCGGGCGCGCACAAGACCCTCCTGCGCTCGGCAGCGGACGTACGCCGTGCGAAGGCGCAAGGGCTCCTGACGGCGAAAGCGACCTCCCTCGTCGTCAACTGCCCGGTGGTCGCCTAGGCCGCGTCTTCCGCGGCGACCGTCGTGGCCGGCTCGTCCGCTTCGCCGGACGGGCCGGCTTCGGCCGGCTTCTTGCGCCGGCGCCGCCGCTTCTTCGGTGCGGCCGGCTCGCCGGCCTCGCCGTTGGGCGCCGCCGCGGGCTCGGTTCCCTGCGTCTCCGGGGTCGCGCCGGCGGTGTCCGTCGGCTTCTTCTTGCGGCGCCTGCGCCGCCGCGTGCGCGACGGGCCCGTCTTCGGCTGGGGAAGGCTCTCGGAGATCCAACCGGCGACCTCGTTGATCGAGCCGAGGCGTTCGCGCGCCGCCTCGAGCAGCTGCGTCGCACGCGGCGTGTAGCCCTCGGCGGAGGCGAGCAGCGCAGCTCCGACCTCGGGCGGCATCTCGAGCGCGGCGTTCACGAGCTTCGCCGCGTTCTCCTCGTGGCGATGGCCGCGCGAGTTCGCGAGCGCGCCGAGCAGGCGCTTCGCATCCGGGTACTCCTGCGACGCCTTGCGGTCGAGCTGCTTGCGCACTGCGCGTGATAGCCGCCACGTCCAACGGGCGAGGATCTGGTCGGGAGCGTCGGGCTTCCCTTCGCCGATCGCCCGCAGGAGGATCCGAACGCCGGCGGCGCGATCCTTCTCCCACGGCGGCGCCTGCGAGACGAGCGTCACCAGGTCGTCGAAATCGGCGCGCTCGACGCGCATCGACACGCGGTCGGCGAGAGCGATCAACCGTAGGCGCCGGTTCGGGTTCTGCGCCGCGCACGTGGAGAGGAAGGTCTCCATCGCGCGCTTCGACGCGCCGCGTGCCGTGAGCTTCTCGACGAACGCCGTGCGCTCGTCGAAGCGCAGCTGGCGTCCGGCGATCTCGCCCCAGAACTCCTGCTCATCCTCGTCGAGGAACTTCGGGTCGACGCGCTGCCACTCGCGTGCGATCACCATCTTGCGCCGAAGAACGTCGGGCGTGACCGGGACGAGCCACGGTGCCGGCGTGAGCCTCCGCCGTGCACGTCGCTGCATGCGCCGGCGCGGCGCCGGCGTCACGCGCGCGCCCTCGCGGTAGAAGTCCGCGTCGAGCAGCGAATGGAGCGACACGACGCGCTCGTTGTGTGTCGCAGCTTTCGGCGTGAAGTCGACGACGATGCCGGCTTCCTTGCGCGGATGGATGCGCATGATGCGGCCGATGCGCTGCTGGTAGACGCGCTTCGAGGCCGTCGGCGCCAGGTGCATGATCACCGTCGCGCGCGGCGAGTTCCATCCCTCGGCGAGCAGCATCGCGTTGATCAGCACGTCGATCTCGCCGCGCTCGTACGCCGCGAGGATCTCTGCGAGCTTCACCGGCGGCGTGCGACCCGAGACCGCCTCTGCCTTGATCCCGGCGGCGCGGAACGCGGTCGCGAGGTTGTACGCGTGGTCGACGCCGGCCGCGTACACGACGCCCGGAGCGTCGCCGAAGCGCTCGCGGTACAGCGTCGCCGCGGCCATGTTGAGCGCCTCGTGGTCGAGAGCGTGCGCGAGTGCGCGCTCCTCGAAGTCGCCGCCGACGATCGGAACCTGGTTGATCGCAGCGACCGGCGGCACGCGAAGGCAGCGCAACGGCGCGATCAGGCCGCGGCGCGCGGCATCGGTGAGCGGCAGGTCGTCGACCGAGGCAGGGAAGACGTCCGAGACCTGCTTCGCGATCAGCTCCTCCGTCGCGGTCATGCCGACGTAGACGGGCTCGTCGAGCGAGCGAATCGCGGCCGACGTCTTCTCGCCGAGCGCGGTGTGCGCCTCGTCGCAGATCACGAGCTCGTAGACGTGCCGCGCGATCTCGCCGACGTGCCGTGCGAACCAGGCGTACGTCTGGATCGTGATCGGCGCAGGCGGGCGCTTCGCCGTGTGGCCGTCGAGGATCGCCTCGGTCAGCCGGTCGCCGTAGCCGTGCTCGGTCAGCTCGCGACGGAACTGGTCGACGAGCAGGCGACGGTGCGTGAGGATCAAGACGCCTTCGGTGCGCGCGGCCTCGACGAAGCCGGCCGCAGCGATCGTTTTCCCCGACGCCGTCGGATGGCGGAACCGGTAGCGGCGGACCGCGCCGGGATCCTCCTGCGGCTCGGGCGGCAGCTCCTCGTCGTCGCCCTCCGCCGCGAGATCGAGCTCGTCTTCCGGCTCGTCGTCTTCCTCGGGCGGCTCCGCGTCGCCGTTGCCGTTCGCGTGCCCGTTGCCGTTGCCGTTCTCGCTCTTCTGCACGGCGGCGATCAGCTCCGTGAGCATGCCGGCGAGCGCGTCGACCTGGTGGCGGCGAAGCTCGGTGCCGGAGGCGAGGCGGGGCGGCCGCTCGGAGAGCACGCGCTCGAGCCCGAGCATGAGGGCGTAGCGCACCTGCCACTCGGACGACGGTTCCTTCGCGCCGGCGGCGATCTCGGCCAGCGCGTCGTCGAGCGCGCGCCTGCGCGCTGTGCCGGGTGCGAGGACCGCCTCCGGGTCTTCGTCGGCCCGCAGGAAGGGCTCGCCGGCCCATGCTTCTGCGCGGAGCGCGTCGGCTCGCACGGCTGACGCTGCCTCCGACTCGCTCGGAGAGTACGTAGTGGTTTCTGACAATGCCTGCGGCACGCTTGCGGTGCCGACTCCTCAAAGGTTGCGCCAGCGGGGTGTTCCCGTTCGCGTGGCGCAAAGCTCACAATAGCCGATCAGGGGGACGAATGGGACGCTTCGAGTCGACAGGCCGTGGTATGCCGGGTATCGGCCCCGGTACCCGCTGCGGAGCAGGGTGAGTTCGAGCGGCATGTGCGGGCGACGTTCGGCGACGCCGAGTGCCACGAACGCGTCAGTGTCGGAGCGGTGCTAGGCCGCCGCGGCGACGTGCGACTCGAGGCGTGAGCGCAGCCAGGGAAGCTCGTTCCGCTCGGCCTCGAGCACCTCGCCGTCGAACTGGATCACGATCCCGCCCGTCGGCGACAGGTGGTCGGCCGCTGCTGCGAATAGGCGGCGGTAGTGATCGAGCCCGTCGCCGGTGGAGAAGACGGCCTTCGCCGGCTCGTCCTCGTAGCCGGGCCTGTCCGGGGTGAGGTACGGCAGGTTCGCGACGATCAGGTCGAGATCGTGGGGAATACCCCAGAGGAGGTCGCCGTGCACGAGGTGCACCTGCGCCCCGAGCCGGTCGGCGTTCGTCGACGCCAGCGCGAGCGCGCTGCCGCACGTGTCGCTCGCCCACACCTCGACGGAGGGCACGCGCAGCGCGAGCGTGATCGCAATCGCGCCCGATCCCGTCCCGACGTCGGCGACGCGCGCCGGGCCGTCGCCGATCCGCTCGAGCGCAGCGTCCACCAGCTTCTCGGTCGTCGGGCGCGGCGAGAAGACGCGGCCGGGATCGGTGAGGAACGTCAGTCCGTGAAAGCGTGTGGTCATCTGCCCTAGTACAACGTAGCCAGATGGATTGGATTCCCTTCGTCCGCGAGCGCCAATCGCGCTTCGCCGACCAGCACGGCGAGCTGGACGAGCGGTCGCTCGTCCGGAAAGGGAACGTGGCGTACGCCGCCGGCCTCGGGCTGCTGATGCTGGGCGACCCCGACGCGGCGACCTGGCTCGGCCGCGCCGCCGCGACATGGCGCGAGAGCTGGCAGGGCGGCGAGTCGTGGGGGCGCCCGATCGGGGCGATCAAGGCGTCGCTGCTCGCGGGCGACGACCACGCCGCAGGGGAGTACGCGCGCTGGGCGCTGGAGGCGGGTGCAGAGCGGTCGGAGTCGCCGATCGGCCGCTACGCCGCGGCGCTCGCGTCGCTCGTCCTCGAGCGCTGGCCGGATGCACGCCGCGCCGCCGACTCGCTGCGCGAGCGCGACAACTTCCCACGCGATGTCGCCGACGCGCTCGCGTACATCTCGGCGCACGACGTCGTCGGCTACGTCGAGGCGCTCGAGTCAGTCGTCGAGAGCTTCGAGACTCGCACCGAGTACCTCGAGGATGCGCGCGTCGCCGACACCGCGCTCGTGCTCGACCTGCTTGCGCGCCGGCGCGGCATCGAGGTCGATCTCCCGGAGTCCGATCTGCTTCCGTGACTAGTCGGTCTCGCCCTGCTCGATCGCCGGGTGGAAGGCGAACGTGACGGTCTGCAGCGGCTCGGATTCGTCCTCGAGCTCGGTGAGCTCGGAGACGAGACGACGGAGCAGGTCGCGCACCGTCTCCGGCGCGAGGCGCGTGTGCACCTGCGCGCTTCGGAACGCTCCCTTCGCCGCGTGCTCCTCGAAGCCGCGCTGAAGCTCGCGGAGCTGTGCGGCCTGGAGCTCGCTCGCGCCGCCCGAGGCGCGGATGTCGCTGCCGACCTTCAGGTGCTTGGCGACTGCGCGGTACGGCTTCTCGCGCCCGGCCGCCTCGGCGCGCTCGATCAAGCCGGCGCGATGGAGCATGCGCACGTGGAAGTGCAGATGGCCGGGATCGACGGCGAGCCGCGCTGCGAGCTCGCGGTTCGTCAACGGCTCGTCCGACTGCCCGAGCGCCTGCAACACCTTGAGGCGCAGCGGATGGCCGAGCGCCTTCAGCTGCTCGGGCCGGTCGAGCTCGAGGACATCGCTCGGCGTCGTCTGGGGCTGAGGCGCGATCATCGCCTGTCCAACTTATCCCCTGCGGCACCGTCGAGGAAGACCTCGACCCGCGGCGCGAGCCGGGCCAGGCTGGCCGGCACCGCGTCGCTGATATCACCGCTGAATGCCCGCGCCACCGCGTCCGCTTTGCCGGCGCCGCTGACCAGGAACACCACGCGCTTCGCCGACTGGATCGTCGGCACCGTGAACGTGACGCGGTGGACCCAGGGCTCCAGCCCGGCCGGGCCGTCCGTCGCCCGCCTGTCTGCGACCTGAAGCTGCGGCGACCCGGGGAAGAGGGAGGCCATGTGCCCGTCCGGGCCGAGGCCGAGCAGCACGAAGTCGAGCGTGACACCGGCAAGCGCCGCGTCGAGCTCGGCCGCGGCCTCGGGCGGCGGCGCTTCCCCGCGGATCCGGTGAACGGTTTCGGGCGGCGCGTCGAGCAGGCCGAGCAGCGTCTCGTTCGCGAGGCGGTAGTTCGAGCGCTCGTCGTCGGGCGGAACGCAGCGCTCGTCACCCCACCAGAGCGTGACCTTGCTCCAATCGGGCTGCAGCTCGGCCGCGTGCCGGTACGCGTTGCCGGGCGTCGAGCCGCCGGTCAGGACGATCGAGCCGCCGGTGCGGGCTTGCTCGGCGAGCAACTCGCCGACGGCGGCTGCGGGATCTTCGAGGATGTGCAAGTCAGGCTGCAAGCGGCAAGGGTACGAAACCTCGCGCGTAGCCGGCCAGGAGGTACACGCTTGCGAGACCCGACCACTCTCCGTACGGCGCCAGCAGCTGGTCGCTCTCCTCGGCCTCGACCCAGCGTCCCCACAAGGCAGACGCGAGCTTCGCGAGGCCGAGGTCTCGATAGAGCCCGAACTCGTAGCGGCCGAGGCCCTCGACGCAGACGACGCCGACCGACCACGGCCCGAGGCCCCGCTCGCGGGTGAGGCGGGCGACGATCTTCGCGGTCGGCAGCGCCTTGAGCCGTTCGAGCTCGTGCGTGCGGCAGAGCCGGATGAGCGCACCCGCGCGGCGCGCGCCCAGACCGAGCCGCGCCAGCTGCGCCGGCGAGTAATGCGCGAGGTCCGCGCACGTCGGCGGGGCGTGCAGGCCACCCAGCTCGGGTGTGGTCGCCCGCACGATCGTCCGTTCGATCTGTCGTGCGCGACTCGCCTGGATCAGCTGGCCCGCGACCGCGCGGAGCAGCGACTGCGCCACCGTCCCCGTGCGCATCGGCCGCAGCCCGCGTAGCTGCTTGACGCTCTCGCCGATGAGCGGGTCGGCGGCGAAACGCTGCAGGAACTCGGAGTGGTCGTCGTCGATCCCGAGCGCGAAGCGCACGTGGTCGACGCCGGCGTCGCTCTCGGCCGCGACGACGATCCTCCCGTCCGGTCGTTGCAGCGCATGAACACGCTCGAGCTGCTCGCCGACGCGAATCGTCGCGCGGTACGTCCCGGCGCTGACCACCCTGGTCGCGTCGCTCGCATGGCGACCCGAGAGGCGTAGGGAATACGGCCCCTTCGGGCGGAGCTCGGCGCGGACCACCACCCGAGTCTAGAAGTACGCTCAGCCGATGCTGCGCCGGGTCGCCTCGCAGGTGTCGCTGCGGAGCCGCGAGCGGAAGCTCCGCCTGTTTCTCGATCTGCTCACCCCCGGCCCGGAGACGACCGTGGTCGACGTGGGTGTGACCGACGCGCCGTTCGGCGGTGGGTCGAGCGACAACTTCTTCGAGGCGATGTATCCCTGGCCGGATCGCATCACCGCAGTCGGCCACACCGAGCTCGACCGCTTCACCGCCGCGTTTCCGCAGGTGCGGGCGGTCAGGGCGGACGGCCGCGACCTGCCCTTCGCCGACGGCGCGTTCGATCTCGGGTTCTCGAACGCCGTCGTCGAGCACGTCGCCGGAGGCCGTGACGGCCAGCGGCGGTTCGTGCACGAGCTCTGCCGCGTCGCGCGCCGCGTCTTCGTGACGACGCCGAACAGGTGGTTCCCGCTCGAGGTGCACACGCTGCTCCCGGTCGTCCATTGGCTTCCGGCAGCGGCGCGTGATCGTGTCATCCCGTTCGACGACGTGCTCGACCCGCTCGGTCCGAAGGCGTTCGCGTCGCTCTTTCCTTACGAGGTGCGTGTACTGAATCGGGGCATGACGCTCGTCGCAGTCGGCCCGTCATGACGCTTCGCCGACCAGTATGGGCGCTCTATGTACTCGTGATCGGGCTCGCGTTGCACAACGTCGTGATGGCGATGCTCTGGCGTGCCGGAGTGCGCGGTGGGGCGCTCACCGTCATCTCCGCGTGGAAGGAGGTGCTGCTTGTCGGTGCGGTCGCGCTCGTCGTCGCCGAGCGGCGCGCGCTTCCGTTCTCGCGGTCGTTCCTGCCGGACCTGCTCGCGCTGGCGTTCGCGGGGTTCGTCGTGGCGTATGCGCTCATCCCGCAGTCGGTGCTCGACGGTGGCGCGACGCACAAGGGAATCGCGTACGCGCTCCGGCACGACCTGCTGATCGTCGGGGCGTACTTCCTCGGGCGCGGGCTCGAGCTGACGGACAAGGAGCGCGGGCGCTTGTGCACCTTCGTGCTCGGAACGGCGTCCGTGGTGGCCGTCTTCGGTCTCGTCGACGTCTACGCGGTTCCGCTCTCCTGGTGGCGGCTGTCGGCCGGCTGGTTCCAACATCAGCTCGGGCTCGACTATGGGCCCGGCCTGTCTCACCTGCCGCAGAACTTCGCCTACAACGCAGGCGACAACGTCGTCTTCCGCCGTCTCACCTCGACGTTCCTGTCGCCGCTCGCCACCGCGTACCTGCTCGTCGTTGCCATGTTCTTCATCCCGCTTCGCCGGCGGTGGGGGCTGGCGGTGGGCGCGCTGTTGTTTGCAGCGATCCTCTGGACGCACACGCGTGCGGCCGTGATCGCGCTTGTTGCGGGCCTGCTCGTGCTCGCGCTCGTTCGCCGTCGTGTCCAGCTGCTCGGATGGGCGGCCGTGGTCATCGTCGCTGCGTTCGCGTTCGTGAAGGGGTACGACCATTTCGCGCCGCGAACGCACTTCACCGCCGCCGAGCAGGCCGTGCAGGAACGGAACGGCTCGCAGGCGCCGGGCGTCTCACACGATCCGACCTCGCTGGGCGAGTCGTCGACGAGCGAGCACCTCTCCAGCCTGCGCGACGGTGCGAAGACGGTCCTGAAGCACCCGTGGGGCTTCGGCCTCGGCAACTCCGGTGTGACCGCGATGCGCACCGACGTTGGGATCAAGGCGGGTGAGTCGACGTACACGGAGCTCGGTGTCGAGACCGGCCTCGCCGGCGGGCTCGTCTTCATCGCGTGGTGTGTTGCGCTTCTGCGCGGAGCGCTTCGCCGCTTCGCCTGGCTCGGTGCTGCCTTCGCCGCCGTGCTCGTGCTCGGCCTGCAGACGGACGTGATCGGCGTTCCGTGGATCGCGGTGGTCGTCTGGGCTGCGGTCGGCGATGCCGTCTATCGCGAGCAGATCCAGAGCCCGCGGCCGATCAGTCCCTCCGCGTCGTAGTCGACGTCGAGCCCGCCAGCCTCGAACGAGGCGCGCATCTCGTCGGTCGTGAAGAGGTACGGGTCATGGTGCTCGACGAAGTGCTCGACACCTTGCGGAGTCGCGACCAGGTAGTGCATGTCGGTGGTCGAGATCCGCTCGCCGCGGAGACCACTGACGGTTGCCCGCGCGAGCTTGAGCTCCGGCCCCTCGTAGGTAAGGAGATGCGGCCGGTCGGGGACCCACGCATCGGGTGTGAGCCACGGTTCGACGAGCGCGACCCCACCCGGGCGCAGGTGGCGGGCAAAGGTGCGCGCGGTCGCGGCCAGACCGTCGAGCCCTCCGACGAAGCCGATCGCGCTGAAGAGGCAGGTGACCACGTCGAACTGCCGGCCGAGGTCGAAGTCGCGCATGTCCGCCTGCCGCACCGGCACGTCCGGCAGTCGCTGCCGTGCGAAGCGCAATAAGCCGTCGTCGAGGTCGGTTCCCTCGCACTGGAACGAGGCGCGCAGGTGCTCGAGGTGCTTCCCGGTGCCGCACGCGACGTCGAGCAGCGTCTTCGCGCCCGGGTTCCGCTCGCGGACGATCTGTTCGAGCGTCACCGCCTCGCCCGCGTAGTCCTTGAAGGAGTACTCGAGATCGTAGAGCTCGGGGCGCGAGGTGTACCGCATTGCACACGAGAGTGTGACGATTTTGTGCCGATCGCAAATGGACACTTGCGATGGCGCGGACCATTCGTACCGTTGGACGAATGCGTCTCTCGCTCGTCGAGATCGTGCTGTTCCTCGCCGCCGCTGCGATCGCGGCGAGTGCACTGCCGCGCTGCTCGGGCGGCCCTGCCGGTCGAGTCGTGCGCGCGAGCTGGACGCTCACGCCCGGCGTGCTCAACCCCGCGGTCACGCAGGCGAACATCGCGTCGACGATCTGCCGTCACGGCTGGACACGAACGGTTCGGCCGCCTGTCTCCTACACGAACGACCTCAAGGCGAAAGGAATCCGCCAGTACCGGCTACGCGGACCGCCTTCGGCGTTCCAGGAGGATCACCTGATCAGCCTCGAGTTGGGCGGTGATCCAGTCGATCCGCGCAACCTGTGGCCGGAGCCGTACCCGCGCGCCTCCGCCGTCGACCAGATCGAGAACGACCTGAACCACCGCGTGTGCACGGGGTCGCTTTCACTCGCCGACGCGCAGTACCGCGAGTCGGCGCTCAAGCACACCGACGGTTAGCTCGATGCGCGCAGCGCGTCGGTCATCCGGCGCAAGAGCGTCATCAGTTCGCGCCGATCATCGGCGGAAAGCGTCGCGGCGGCCGGCTCGAACGCCTGCGCGGCGCGCCTGAGCCGCTCGTCCAGGAGGTCGCGTCCCTGCGAGCTGACGTCGATGCTGAGCGCACGGCGGTCGCTCGATTCGGGCGCGCGCGTGACGAGGCCGAGCGCCTCGAGCGCGTCGACGGATCGGCTCGCGGTGGGGGTGCTCGTGCCCATGCGCCGTGCCAGGTCGTTCAACCGGAGCGGTCCCTCGTCGCCGAGCTCGACGAGCGCGATCCGCTGCGTGGCCGTCATCGCCGGGCCGTCGTCGGCCCCGCCGACGAGCCGGGTCAGCTGACGGATCAGCTCGCCCAGCTCGCGGAGGATCAGCTCGACGTCGGGATGGCCTGCCACGGGCGAATGATTGCACAACGAAATAGTTGCGTCATGTGTGCTATTGTCCGGTGGTGTCGAACGACCAGCCGCGCGTCCGCCTGATCTTCACCGCCCTCCTGTTCGTGCTGCTGCTCGCGGCGCTCGACCAGACGATCGTCTCGACGGCGCTGCCGACGATCGTCGGCGATCTCGGTGGGATCTCGCATCTCTCGTGGGTCGTGACCGCGTACCTCCTGGCCGCCACGATCACAGGCCCGCTGTACGGGAAGCTCGGCGACCTCTACGGGCGCAAGAAGGTGCTGCAGTCGGCGATCGTCGTCTTCCTCGTCGGGTCGGCGCTCTGCGGCGTCGCACAGTCGATGGCGCAGCTGATCGCGTTCCGCGCGCTCCAGGGGCTCGGCGCCGGCGGCCTGATGGTCGTGACGCTCGCCGTTGTCGGCGACATCATCCCGCCCCGTGAGCGCGGCCGGTACCAGGGCTACTTCGGCTCCGTGTTCGGTGTCTCGACCGTCATCGGGCCGCTGCTCGGAGGCTTCTTCGTCGACAACCTCTCGTGGCGCTGGATCTTCTACGTCAACCTTCCGGTCGGCGCCGTCGCGCTCTCGATCATCGCGGTCGCCTTCCACACGCGTGAGGTGCACACGCGGCACGCGATGGACTACCTCGGCGCGCTGCTCCTCGCCGGTGCGCTCGCATCCGTCGTCCTCTTCACGAGCCTCGGCGGCACAACGTGGGCGTGGGGGTCGCCGCAGATGATCGCGCTGATCGTCGCGAGCGTCGTGCTCACGCCGTTGTTCGTCCTGGTGGAGGCCCGTGCCGCCGAGCCGATCCTGCCGCTGTCGCTCTTCCGCAACCACACCTTCTCCGTCACGAGCGCAATCGGGTTCATCATCGGCTTCGCGCTGTTCGGGACAGTGACGTTCCTACCGCTCTACCTGCAGGTGACGAAGGGCTCGAGCGCCATGGTGTCGGGGCTCCAGCTCGTGCCGCTGATGGCGGGAGTGCTCGTCACCTCGATCCTGAGTGGGCAGCTGATCACGAGGCTCGGCCGCTACCGCGTGTTTCCCATCGTCGGCACGGCGCTCGTCGCGGTCGGGATGCTCCTGCTCTCGCGGCTCGAGGTCGGCACGAGCATCTGGGTCGTCGCGGGCTTTGCGGTGGTGCTCGGGCTCGGGCTCGGCATGGTCATGCAGGTGCTGGTGCTCGCGGTGCAGAACGCCGTCGACCGTTCGGTGATGGGTGTCGCGACGAGCGGCTCGACCATGTTCCGCCAGATCGGCGGCTCGATCGGCGTCGCGCTCTTCGGGACGATCTTTGCGAACCGCGTCCACGTCGAGTTGACGCACCGTCTGCCGACGGGAACCGCGGTCCCGAAGACGATCAACCCCGACGGCATCAAGCACCTCGCGCCGAAGGCGCACCTGGCGTTCCAGGAAGCGTTCTCCGCCGCGCTGCATCCGGTGTTCCTGACCGCGGCGGCGATCTCGGTGTTCGCGTTCGTGCTCACGTGGCTCCTGCGCGAGGTGCCGCTCAAGGTCGGCGCGCAGCCCGGCGAGGTCATGACCCCGCCGGGCGACCCCGAATCGGTCGCCGCGTAACAAACCGGCACGCTCGTGCCATTTCCATGGAGAGGCGACCATGGAGGGTGGGATGAAGACCGATGCCGAGCTGATCCGTGCGGCCCGCACCGACGCCGGGGCGTTCCGGGAGTTGTACGACCGCTACGCCGACGAGGTCTACGCCTACCACCTGCGCCGTACGCGTGACCCGCACGCGGCGCACGACCTGACGGCCGAGACGTTCGCCAACGCGTGGTTGGCGCGCCCGCGGTTCCGCGATCGCGCAGGCGGCTCGGCGGGACCGTGGCTGTACGGGATCGCGCGGAACCTGCTGGCGCAATCGGTTCGCCGACGGCGGATCGAGTTGAAGGCGTGCGAGCGGATCGGGCTGCTCGAGCGGCTCGACGAGCCGCGTGCGACTGCCGAGCCGGACGAGGCCTGGCTCGACGGGCTCGACGAGGCGATGGCCGAGCTTCCGCCGGGAGAGCGAGACGCGGTTGAGCTGCGCGTCGTCGACGGTCTGCCGTACGACGCAGTCGCGGCCGGCCTCGCCACCTCGGAAGGTGCGGCGCGGGTGCGTGTCGCGCGCGGGCTCGGGCGCCTCAGGCAACGGCTCATCGGAGACGAACGGGAGGCAGTGTGATGATGGACCAGACGGAAACGCTCGAGCGGCTGGGCGACGCGCTGGAGGCGGCGGCGCGCCGCAGTCTGGGAGCCCGCAGGCCGCGGCGTCGGCTCATCGCGGTGGCGGTCGCCGCTGCGGTGCTCGTGCCGGCCGCGGCGGTCGCAGGGGCGAAGCTGATCTCGAACGACGACGTCGCGAAGAGCCTGCCCGCAGGCACGCTCTCGCTCGCCGGCACCGAGCCGACGTGCACGACGGTCAAGGACGGCGTCGAGTACCACTGCGTGCTTGCCAAGGCGCCTGCGCCCGAGGTGTCCGATTGGAAGGGCACGGTGGAGCCGACGGTCGACGCGACGAAGCACGTCAACGGCGGGTGCCGTTCGCTGACGAGCGCCGGCACGACCTGGGAGTGCTACATCGGGCAGGCGGCGGTCGCGCAGCAGATCGTCGGCGCGAGCTTCCTCGGCGAGTTCGCGCCGAGCCCGGGCCGGGGCTAATCCCTCCTACGCGGCATGCAGGGTTGCCCTCACTCCGGACGAAGGGATGAGGGCAACCAGGCGACGACCGAAGGAGGTCAGCAATGCCACGTAAGGCCACCGAGGCCGCCGCGACGACGAAGCCGGCAGCCAAGAAGGTGACAACCACGCGCCGCACGAAGAAGGCGACGGAGC
>DASXDB010000196.1:0-9729 GCA_036490895.1 Gaiellaceae bacterium | reverse complement strand
AGAGCGAATGAGCGTGTACGAGCGTCACACCCTGTCGAACGGCCTGCGCGTCCTGACCGCGCCACTCGGTCACGCGCAGTCCGTCGCGTGCTACGTGATGCTCGCCGCCGGGTCGCGGTACGAGAACGCGTCGAACCGCGGGATCGCACATTTCGCCGAGCACATGTTTTTCAAAGGGACCGAGCGGCGGCCGACCGCGCGCGACATCGCGATGGAGGTCGACTCGATCGGCGGCGAGTTCAACGCGTTCACCTCGAAGGAGTACACGGGCTACTACATCCGCTGCGCGGGCGAGCGCCGCGACCAGGCGTTCGACGTGCTCGTCGACATGCTGCGGAACTCGAAGTTCGACTCCGAGGAGCTCGAGCGCGAGAAGGGCGTGATCATCGAGGAGATGAACATGTACGTCGACACGCCGCGCGACTACATCGGCTCGGTATACGAGGAGCTGCTGTTCGGATCGAACCCGCTGGGTTGGGAGACGCTCGGGACGAAGGAGACGATCGAGGGCGCGTCGCGGCAGACGTTCCTCGACTACCTCGGCGAGTGGTACCGGCCGTCACGCATGGTGGTGGGCTGTGCCGGCGCGATCGGCAACGACCTCCTGCCGATGCTCGAGGCGCTCGTCGGCGACATCCCGAACGAGGCAACCGGCGCGCCCGTCCCTGCGACGGTCGAGAAGACCCAGGAGCCCCGTGTGCGCATCCACCGCAAAGACTCGGATCAGGCGAACGTCGCGCTCGGCGTCCCGTCGTACCCCGTCGGCCATCCGGATCGGTACGCGCTCCAGCTGGTCGGCACGGTGCTCGGCACCGGCATGTCGTCGCGGCTGTTCCTCGAGGTGCGCGAGCGCCGCGGCCTCGCCTACTACGTGTTCGCGTTCAACAACTCGTTCACGGATGCGGGCACGCTGTACGCGCAGGGAGGCGTCGACCTGAAGCGGACCGAGGAGGCCGTGAAGGTGATCGCAGACGAGTTCAAGAAGCTCGCCGACGAGCAGGTGCCCGCCGACGAGCTCGAGAAAGCGCGAGCGCTCGCGAAGGGGCGGTTCGTGCTGACGACGGAGAGCCCGAACGGGCTGCTCGTGACGGGCCTGCGCCGCGAGGTGCTCGAGGGCGAAGCGGTGGAGCCGACGGAGATCCTCGCCGGCCTCGACGCCGTCACCGCCGAAGACATCCAGCGTGTCGCGCAGGACGTGATCGGCGGCTCCGGCCTGCGCTGCGCCGTGATCGGCCCGTTCGACGACGAGGAGGCGTTCGCGGCGCTGCTGTGACAGGTGTCCGACACCGTCAGGTGTCAGACGCCCACGAACCTCCGGACGCCGCGGAAGTCCGACGTGCGCACCGGGACGATGCGGACTTCGCCCCGCGAGTTCGGTGCTTCGATCATCTTCCCGCCGCCGATGTACATCGCGACGTGCCCGACCACCGGGTGCTCGTAGAACAAGAGATCGCCCGGGAGCACCCGCCCGAGCGAGACCGGGCGGCCCGCGGCGAACTGCGCGTCGGCGTCGCGCGGGATCGTAATGCCGTGCGCGCGATAGGCGGCCCAGGTCAGCCCGGAGCAGTCGTAGCCCCAGCGTGACAGCCCGCCCCAGAGATAGTGCAGGCCGACGAACTGCTCGGCGGTCTGCACGATCCCCGAGCGCGTCACCGCCAGCTTCCGGGTCGCCGACGCCGGCAGCACTCCGGCAGGCACCTGCGAGCCGAAGCCGATCTGCATCCCGTTCGGCAGTCTCGCCGCCTTGATCGTGACGACGAGCGGCGCCGCGAACGCCGGGCCGAGCTGCCACGAGCGAACCCAGCCCGGATAGCCGCGCGCGTCGAGCGGCGACGGCTGATCCGGCACGGCGATCTCGGTCCAGCCGCCCCTCCGCGCGAGGATGCGGACGTGCTCGCCGTAGAGCACCTCCGTCGGCATGTGCCCGACGAGCGCGAGCCGCTGCGACAGCGTGACGGCAGGCGTCGGCCAGACGTGCGGATCGAGCGGCAGGTGTCCCGCGTCCGGCGCCTCCCAGACGTTCGCGACCGGCACCCGCACCGTCGCGGTCTGTGTCGGTGCGGCAAGGACGAGCGCCGCTGCGAGGGCCCCTACCACCCGCCGCAGCCTGGCCCGCTCAGTTTTCCTTGCCCGCCTCGGCCTGACCGCGCGAGCGGATCTCCTCGACAACCGTCGGGTCGGCAAGCGTCGTCGTGTCGCCGAGCGGGCGGTTCTCGGCGACGTCACGGAGGAGGCGGCGCATGATCTTGCCGCTTCGCGTCTTCGGCAGCTCCGGCGTGAACACGATGTTCGCGGGCTTCGCAATCGGCCCGATCTTCTGCGCCACGTGGTTGCGCAGCTCCTCGAGCTTCTCGACGGAGCCGTCGACGCCGCCCTTCAGCGTGACGAACGCGACGATCGCCTGTCCCGTCGTCGCGTCGTTGCGCGCGGCGACGGCCGCCTCGGCGACCTCACGGTGATCGACGAGCGCCGACTCGACCTCGATCGTCGAGATGCGATGCCCCGACACGTTCATGACGTCGTCGACCCTGCCGAGCAGCCAGAAATCGCCGTCCTCGTCGACACGCGCGCCGTCGCCGGCGAAGTAGACGCCGTCGTACTTCGACCAGTACGTCTCGCGGTAGCGCGTGTCGTCGCCGAAGATCCCCCGCAGCATCGACGGCCACGGCCGCTTGAGCACGAGGTAGCCGCCTCCGCCGGGGCCGACTTCGTCGCCGGCCTCGCTGAACACCGCCGCTTCGACACCGGGGAACGGGCGAGTCGCGGAGCCGGGCTTCGTCGTCGTGACGCCCGGCAACGGCGTGATCAGGATCATCCCCGTCTCCGTCTGCCACCACGTGTCGACGATCGGGCACCGCTCGCCGCCGATGTGCTCGTGGTACCAGACCCACGCCTCCGGGTTGATCGGCTCGCCGACGGAGCCGAGCAGCCGTAGCGACGACAGGTCGTGCTTCGCCGCATGCTCCGGCCCCCACTTCATGTGCGAGCGGATCGCCGTCGGCGCCGTGTAGAGGATCGTGACGCCGTAGCGCTCGATGATCGACCACCAACGATCCTTGTCGGGGAAGTCGGGCGTCCCCTCGTACATCACCGACGTCGCGCCGTTGCAGAGCGGGCCGTACACGATGTAGCTGTGGCCGGTGATCCAGCCGACATCGGCGGCGCACCAGTACACGTCCGTCTCCGGCTTCAGGTCGAACACGTAGTAGTGCGTGGTCGCGGCGCCGACGAGATACCCGCCGGTCGTGTGGGCGATGCCCTTCGGCTTTGCGGTCGTGCCGCTCGTGTACATGAGGAACAGCAGGTCCTCGGCGTCCATCGGCTCGGGCAGGCACGACGCCGGGTCGTCGGAGCCGCGCACGTCGTGGTACCAGTGGTCGCGACCCTCCGACATCGGGACGTCGTTGCCGGTGCGCCGCAGCACGACGCATGTCTTGACACCGGGTGCGTCTGACATCGCGTCGTCGGCGATGCGCTTCAACGGCACGGTGGTGCCGCGCCGCCACGCCTCGTCCTGCGTCACGAGCAGCTCGCAGCCCATGTCGTTCATACGGTCGGACAGCGAGTCGGCGGAGAACCCCCCGAAGACGACCGTGTGCGGCGCGCCGAGCCGGGTGCACGCGAGCATCGCGATCGGCAGCTCCGGGACCATGCCCATGTAGATCGCGACCGGCGTCCCCTTCTTCACGCCGAGCTCCCTGAGCGCATTCGCGAACGCGACCACCTCGTGCTGCAAGTCCTGGTAGCTGATCGAGCGCAGGTCGCCGTCGGGCTCGCCTTCCCAGTGGAACGCGACCTTCGACCCCCGCCCCTGCTCGACGTGACGATCGACGCAGTTGTACGAGACGTTCAGCTTCCCGTCGAGGAACCACTTGGTGTAGGGCGGCTCCCACTCGTACAGCGTCGAGAACGGCTCGAACCACGAGACCCGCTCGGTCGCGCTGCGCTTCCAGAACGTCTCGAAGTCCTCGTCGTAGATCTCGGGCTTGGCATTCGCCTGTGCTGCGAACTTCTCCGACGGCGGATAGCGCCGCTCTTCCAGGAAGAGGGTGTCGATCGTCTGCGTCTCGGTCTCCATGGGCGGAGATTACGCGTGCAGCTGCCGACGATGTGACAGGCCGTTTCCGATATGGAGCGGCGCCCCGACCGGCAGCACATGGGACTCCTTCATGCCGTTGATCACGCCGGCCGCCGATGCGTACCAGGCGCAGGCGGCGGTCGCGATCCCGACCCAGCCGGCAAGGTGGATCAGGTACGGGCTCGCCGTGCCGTGGGCCTGCTGGAAGTTGCCGATCGCGAGGAGGATCTCCGTCGCCTCCAGGGTCGCGAAGACGAGGAACACCGCCACGTTCACCTGCGTCGACCAGAGGAGCATGTACGTGTTGAAGATCGCGAAAGCGATCATGAACCAGGCGATCGCGTTCGGGAGGTTCGCCCCCGCGAGCGCGCCTCCGAAGCTCTTCGAGACGACGGCGAGGACGACGAAGATGCCGAGCGACATCCAGAAACCGCCGTACGTCGAGAACGCCGTGGCGCCGAAGACGTTCCGGTTGCGAAACTCCCACATCCCGGCGAGCAACTGGGCCATGCCGCCGTAGAAGAGCGCGAGCCCGACCCAGATCAGGTCGGGGATGAAGGTGGCGTTATGGCCGCTGATCATGAATGTGGTCAGGGCGAACGCGGCAAGCCCGAGCGGCGCAGGATCGGCCGCCGCGGGCGTGGACTCGACCACCACGCGGGTGGGAGTGGACTCGGCAGCAACTGCCATCTCTCCTCCTCTTTGCCGCGCATCAACCGCGCGCGGCTGAAACGGGAACCGATATAGACGGGTTACCCGCCGGGAAGCTGTTGAAACCTATGGAGCGAGGTCGTACGGGTAGTCCGTGAGGTTCTCGGCCCCGTCCGTCGTCACGAGCACGAGGTCCTCGAGCCGGACGCCGCCGTAGCCCGCGCGGTAGAGACCCGGCTCGACCGTGACGACGTCGCCGGCGCGAAGCGGCGACTCGGCGATCAGCCCGAGCCCGGGCTCCTCGTGCACCTCGAGCCCGACGCCGTGCCCGAGCCCGTGGAAGAACCCGTCTGCGAGCGGCACGCCGTCCTCCTTCGTCCGCGGCGTCTGCTCGCCCGCCGCCTCGAAGATCTCGCAGGTGCCGTCGAAGATGTCCCTGCCGCTTGCGCCGTGCCTGATCTCGGCGATCGCGCGGTCGAGGGCCTCCTTGCAAAGGCGATGCCACGTCGCCACGTTGTCCGGCACATCGCCGACGACGAACGTGCGCGTCATGTCGCAGTAGACGTACGACGCATTGTCGCGCGGCCAGATGTCGATCACGATCGGCACGCCAGGCTCGATCGGGCCGGAGCCCATGTCGTGCCCGACCGCACCCTGGGGACCGGGCGCGACGATGAAGTCGTCGCAGCTCGTGCCGTGCTCGGCGAAGACGATGCTCATCGCGCTCTTCACCTCTTCGGCCGTGATCCCGCCGTTCGCGCCGCGCGCGCGCAACAGCGCGCGTGCGGCGTCCATCGCGGCCTCCGCAGCACGCTGGGCGCGGCGCATGCCGGCCAGCTCGGCATCGGTCTTCACGCGCCGGCGCTCGTCGAAGAAGTGCTTGTCCACCGTCAGCTGGATGCCGTTCGCGCGCAGATGGTCGGCGAGCCAGAGCGGGAACGTCTCGGGGACGACCGCATCCGTGATCCCGATCACCTTCACGCCGCGCAGCGCGAGCTCGGCCCGGAGGGCGGCGAAGCCGAGCCCGGACTTCCGGAGCTCGTCGATCCCGAGCTCGTCCATCAGGTGCAGCTCGTAGAGGTTGAGCTCCGCGAGCCGGACGGCCTCCATCGAGTGGGTGACGATGTGCTTCGTCCCGTCCTTCTCGGCGTACAGGACCGGGTCGGGCACGCCGAGCGGCACTTCATGGCGCAGCTCCGGCGAGCGGAAGGTGTCGGCGTAGATCAGGGCGTCGGGCATGCGCACGACCTTATCTAGAGTAGGCGTGTGGAAGCGCGCGCCAGGGCGCTCGAGCTGGTCGATCAGTGGCACCGGGAGCTTCGGGAGCTCTTGCCTGCCGACGCCGACATCTTCGACGCCCACCTTCACCTCGGTCACGACATCGACGGCATGGTCGGCGACTACGACCAGCTGCTCGAGCTCATGGACTCCTACGAGATCTCGCGCGCCTTCATGTTCTGCCTCGACGAGCCCGACCGCCACCCGTCCTTCAGCGCGGCGAACGACCGCACGCTGGCGTTCGCGGAGCGGTCGAACGGCCGGCTGATCCCGTTCGTCCGGCTCGACCTCAACGAGTCGCCGATCGAAGAGGCGCGCCGCTGCCTCGATGCCGGCGCACGGGGGATCAAGCTCCATCCGCGCGCCCAGAAGTTCACGGCGACGGACGAGCGGCTCGGGCCCGTGTTCGAGCTCGCGGCCGAGCGGCGGCTTCCGATCCTGATCCACGCCGGGCGCGGGCTGCCGCCGATCGCCGGCGGCCTGCGCAGCCTCGTCGAGCGCAACCCAGGCGCGAAGCTCATCCTCGCCCACGCCGGGATCGCGGACATGCAGGCGCTCGCAGCGTGTATGCGCGGCCGGCAGGGCGTCTTCTTCGACACATCGACCTGGAGCCCGGTCGACCTCCTCGACTTCTATCGCCAGATCCCGCCCGAGCAGGTCGTGTACGCGAGCGACTACCCGTACGGGCAGCAGCCGTCGTCGCTCCTCCTCTCGGTGAAGACCGCGATCCGCGCCGGCTACAACGACGACCAGCTGCGGCTGATGCTCGCCGGGAACGCGAACGCGCTCGCCGACGGAACGGAGCCCGCGGAGCCGACCGAGCCGATGGGCACCGACACGATCGCGATGCCGTTGCAGTTCGCGCGCATCGCCCAGTACCTCTCGATGGCGACGCCGCTGCTGTGGTCGCGCCAGCCCGACCAGGTCGGCGTGCTGGGGCTCGCGATCAACACGTGCGCCGAGCGTAACGGGCACGGCGACGAGGTCGACAAGATCCGCGAGCTGCTCGAGGCGGCGCGCGACTTGTGGGCGACCGTCCCGGGGATCGAGGAAGAGGTGGAGGCACGGCAGACAATGCGGCTCACGCACCGGCTCGTCCACATGGCGCAGATCGAGGCGGTCACGTGCAACTGACGGTGAACGGACATCGGTACGACGTGCACGGCGAGGTCGGCACGACGCTCGCCGAGGCGCTGCGCGAGGAGCTCTCGCTGACCGGCACGAAGGTCGCGTGCGGCGAAGGGCACTGCGGCGCATGCACCGTGCTCGTCGACGGAGAGCCGGTGCTGTCGTGCATCACGCTCGTGCATGCAGTTGACGGCGCGAGCGTCACCACGATCGAGGGTCTTCGCGACCATCCGATGATCGACGCGTTCGTGCGCAGTGACGCGCTGCAATGTGGGTTCTGCACGCCCGGCCAGATCGTCAGCGCGGTCGCGCTCGTCGAGTCGAAGCCGGCGCCGACGAGCGAGGACATTCGACACGCCATGGCGGGGAACCTGTGCCGCTGCGGCGCGTACCCGAAGATCGAGGAGGCGATTCGCACGTGGCAAGGCTGATCCGCACCGAGAAAGAGGTCGAGGGCCGGTACGAAGAGGTCTGGCTCGTCGTCGAGGAGGACTCGCTCGACCAGTGGCCGGCCGGCCCGCGCGAGATCGTCGGCCGCGACGCCGTCCGCGTCGACGGACGCGAGCGCGCGACCGGGCAGGCCGTCTACACGGCCGACCTCGCCAAGCCCGGGATGCTGCATACGGCCGTGCTGCGCTCGCCGCATCCGCGCGCGCGGGTGACGAGCATCGACCTCGCGCCCGCGCTCGCGCTGCCGGGGGTCCACGCAGCGATCGGGCCGGGCGACATCGAGCAGTTGACCGCGGACTGCTCGTTTCAAGGCGTGGCGATTGCCGCGGTCTGCGCGGACACGCTCGCGCAGGCACGTGCGGCGCTCCGCGCGATCGCGTGCGAGTTCGAGGTGCTCGAGCCGCTGCTCGACCCGGACGAGGCGGTGCGCCGCGGATCGCTGCTGGGCGAGCCGCGCGAGCGCTCGCGCGGCGACTACGAACGCGGCCTCGCCGAGGCCGACGTGGTCGTCGAGGCAGAGTTCCGAACGCAGGTCGTCCTCCACAACTCGATGGAGACGCACCAGGCCGTCGTCGAATGGACCGGAGAGGGCGTCGAGGTCCACATCTCGACGCAGTACATCTGGGGCATCCGCGACGCGGTCGCACAGGGGCTCGGGCTCCCGGCCGACAAGGTGCGCGTCGTCTGCCGCTACATGGGCGGCGGCTTCGGCTCGAAGAACTCCCCCGACGACTACACGTTCATCGCGGCGGAGCTCGCGCGGCGCACGCACCGGCCCGTGAAATGCGCGCTCACGCGCCGCGAGGAGAACACGGCCGCCGGGAACCGGAACGCGACGATCCAGCGGCTGACCGTCGGCGCCCGCAGCGACGGAACGCTGACAGCGCTCGGCGGCGAGTTCGTGAACGCGGTCGGCTGGGACGGCTGGTCGTCAGGAACCGAGGGGCCGATGCAGATGCTCTACGCGTGCCCGAACGTGAAGACGACCACGTACGGCGCGAAGCTGAACCTGCCGCCGATGAAGGCGTTCCGCGCCCCTGGCTTCGTCGAGGGCACGTTCGGCCTCGAGGCGCTTCTCGACGAGCTCGCGACAAAGCTCGACCTCGATCCGCTCGAGCTGCGGCGGCGCAACCATACGCATGAGGCGCCCGAGGGCAACGAGTACAGCGGCAAGAACCTGCTCGAGTGCTATCGGCGCGCGGAGCCGCACTGGGAGCGGCGGCACGACGTGCGCGCGCGGTCGACGGCCACGGTGAAGCGCGGGGTCGGGATGGCCTCCCAGATCTGGTACGGCGGCGGCGGCCCGCCGAGCTACGCGTGGATCCGCGTCGGCTCCGACGGACGCGCCACGGTCGTGACGGCGATGCAGGACATCGGCACCGGCACGCGCACGGCGATGGCGCAGATCGCAGCGGAGGAGCTCGGCATCCCGCTCGAGCACGTCACCGTCACGCTCGGCGACTCGGACCGCGGCCCGTACGCGACGCTGAGCGCGGGCTCGTCCACGACGCCGTCCGTCGGACCGGCGGTGCGTGCGGCAGCAGCCGACGCCCGCGAGCAGATCGAGGAGATCGCAGAGCAGCGTGGGCTGAAGGGTGCGTCGGTGGCCGACGTCGTCGACGTCCTCGAGGACGCGCAAATCCTCGGCAAGGGTGCACGCGGCCCGAACCCAACGGGCATGCAGGTGCTCACGTTCGGCGTGCAGGTCGCGGAGGTCGCGGTCGACATCGAGACCGGCGAGGTGTGGGTCGAGCGGATCGCCGCGGTGCACGATGTCGGCCGCGTCATCAACCCGCTCGGCGCATCGAGCCAGATCGAAGGCGGGATCATCCAGGGCATCGGCCACACGCTCTCCGAAGAGCGGCTGCACGATCCGGCGACGGGCCGGCTGCTGACGACGACGCTCGACGCGTACAAGCTGCCGACCATCGCCGACGTCCCCGAGATCGTCAGCGAGCTGATCGACGTGCCCGACTCGCACCTGACGAACCTCGGCGCGAAAGGGCTCGGCGAGCCGCCGATCATCCCGACCGCGGCGGCGATCGCGAACGCGATCCGCGACGCGACGGGCGCAGACGTGCGGCAGCTGCCGATCTCGCGTGAGGAGATGCTGCGCGCGCTGCGCGAGGCCGAGGCACGGCAGA
>DASXDB010000195.1:0-2430 GCA_036490895.1 Gaiellaceae bacterium | reverse complement strand
ATCGGGCGGGTATGTCCATCCGGCGGTCACACGCGTGCGGACGCTCGGCTGTTACGCCTACCAGGTCGACGGCATCGGCTTCAGCTACTCGATCGTCTTTCGCGCAGTACCTGCGTGAGCGTTCGCCGGCGCCGGAGCGGGAGATGAGCGAAGCCTCGCTCGAGCTGCTCGCGTCGCGGGCGGATGTGTGGCGCTTCCTCGCCGAGCCGTACCACCTCTCCGACTGGTGGCCCGGGATCACGGGGGTCGATCCCGACCTGCGCGGCTTCGCCCCCGGCGCCCGTTGGAAGGTGCACTCCACGAAGCGGAACATCTTCACCGGCCGCCGCAACGTCGAGACGATGGTGGTGATCCGCGAGATCGAGCTGTACGAACGCTGGTCGTGGCACCTGCTCGAACCGGCGACGGACGTCGAGGTGCGACTTCAGGCAGCGGCCGGCGACCGGACCGTCGTCTCGGTCGAGGTCAGCCGCGGCAATCCCTCGGTCGCCGTGAAGCGGTTGTACGACCTCGTGCAGACCGCCGCCGAGCTCTGACCGGTCAGGTCCTTACCATCGACGTTCGTGAGCTCCGAGGACGGCCTGCTAGAGTGGAATCCCGTGAGTGATTTCACGGGGGATGCGTGTACGTGACGAAATATGTCTTCGTCACCGGCGGCGTCGTCTCGTCTCTCGGAAAGGGCATCACCGCAGCGTCTCTCGGGCGGCTGCTCAAGGCGCGCGGCCTCAAGGTGCAGGTTCAGAAGTTCGACCCGTACATCAACGTCGATCCGGGGACGATGAGCCCGTTCCAACACGGCGAGGTGTTCGTGACCGAGGACGGCGCCGAGACCGATCTCGACATCGGCCACTACGAGCGCTTCATCGACGAGAACCTCTCGCGCGCCGCGAATCACACCGCCGGCGCCGTGTGGGACCGCGTCCTGCGCAAGGAGCGGAAGGGGGAGTACCTCGGCTCGACAGTGCAGGTGATCCCGCACATCACGAACGAGATCAAGGCGCGGATCCGGTCGGTCGCGGACGCGACCGACACCGACGTCGTGATCACGGAGATCGGCGGTACGGTCGGCGACATCGAGTCGCAGCCGTTCCTCGAGGCGATCCGCCAGTTCCGGCGAGAGGTCGGCGCCGAGAACGTCGCCTACCTCCACGTGACGTTGGTGCCGTTCATCGACACCGCCGGCGAGCTCAAGACCAAGCCGACCCAGCACTCGGTGAACGAGCTGCGCCGGATCGGTATCCACCCGGACATCCTGGTGTGCCGTTCGACCGAGCCGCTCCAGCACGACATTCGCGACAAGATCGCCCTGTTCGCCGACGTCGACGTCGACGCGGTCATCTCGAACTCCGACGTCTCCGACGTGTATCTCGTCCCGCTCGACCTGCACGAACAGCGTCTCGACGAGCTCGTCTGCCGCAAGCTTCACATCGACGCGCCGGAGCCGGAGCTGACCGACTGGATCGAGCTGAACGAGCGGATCAAGGAACGGCGCGAGTCGATCGAGATCGCGCTCGTCGGCAAGTACGTGAAGCTGCACGACGCGTACCTCTCCGTGCACGAGGCCCTGAAGCACGCGGGCATCGCGCGCGGCTGCCGTGTCCATGTGCGCTGGGTCGACGCCGAGGACATGACGCTCGAAGAGGCACGGGCCGAGCTCGCGGGCGTCGACGGGGTGCTGGTGCCCGGCGGCTTCGGGTCGCGCGGCTGGGAAGGCAAGATCCTCGCCTGCCGCGTCGCGCGCGAGGATGAAATCCCGTATCTCGGCATCTGCCTCGGCATGCACGTCGCCGTGTCGGAGTTCGCGCGGCACGTGTGCGGTCTCGACGGCGCGAACTCGACCGAGATGGATCCCGAGACGCCCTATCCGGTGATCGACCTGCTGCCCGAGCAGAAGGAGGTCGAGGATCTCGGCGGCACGATGCGGCTCGGTGCGCAGGCGGTCGAGCTCGCCGACGGCACCCAGACGCGCGAGGTCTACAGCGACGAACCGGTGATCTCGGAGCGCCACCGTCACCGCTACGAGGTGAACAACGCCTTCCGGCAGCAGTTCGTCGACGCGGGGCTCGTGATCAGCGGCACCTTCCAGGAGGGCCGTCTGGTCGAGATCGTCGAGCTGCCCGACCATCCGTGGTTCGTCGCCTCGCAGTTCCACCCGGAGTTCAAGTCGCGGCCGACCCGGCCGGCGCCGCTCTTCCGGGAGTTCGTCGCCGCAGCGCTCGCGCGGACGCGCGATCGCGTCGGCGTCGAAGTCATCTAGCTATTTCGCGAAGCCGACCGAGACGTACACCGGCATCCCGGCGACGACGGTTGCGCCGGCGACGTACGAGAACAGGAGCGTCGTCCCATCCTTCCGCGTCAGCTCGGCAGTCGAGGCGAGCGTCCCGCTCGTCTCCATCTCGTCCCAGCCGGGCACCTCTGCTGCCACGTCGT
>DASXDB010000194.1:0-10230 GCA_036490895.1 Gaiellaceae bacterium | reverse complement strand
GTACCGCCCGAACCGCTAACTCGACGCTCGACCCTTGGCTAGCCGCAGTAGGCTTACCGACGTGGTCAGGTGGCTGCTCGTCTCCTGGGCTGTCAACGCGATCGTCCTCGGGATCGTGGGCTGGATCCTGGGCTCCGTCACGTTCCACGGCTCGACGTCGACTGTCATCTGGTCGGCCCTCGTCTTCGGGATCCTCAACACGGTCTTGAAGCCTGTGCTGAAGCTGATCACGTTCCCGCTGGCGCTCGTGACGTTCGGGCTGGCGTGGTTCTTCGTGTCGATGCTGATGCTCTGGCTGACGCAGACGATCATCAACGGCTTCGACATCCACGGCTTCTGGAACTACGTCTGGGCGACGATTCTCGTCTGGGCGGTCAACATGGTCGTCGACGCGGTGTTCCGCGACTCGCACGTCGCGACCGTCATCCGCCGCTAGCGCCCTCGGCGCGGGAAGCTCAGCGCAGGCTGGCGAGGCGCGCGCGGGCCGTCCGCTCCAGTCCGGGAAGCGACTGGCAGACGACGCAGGATGCCGTCCAGCCTCGGCCGCTCTGATCGCGGGCGACGATCGTGCTCCCGTTCTCGAAGCGAGCGTTGGCCAGGGGCCGGGTCGCGCCGCGGAGGTATTCGACGAGTTGGCCGGTCTCGGTGTTCCAGAGTCCCGCGGTGAACTGGCTCGCGGTGACGATCCATTGCCCATCCGGGCTGAACGACGCGGCGTAGACGGGGAAGAAATGCCCGCGCAGCACGTGCACGAGCCGCCCGGTGTCGACGCTCCAGACGCGCGCGTCGTGATCGAGGCTGGCCGTGACGAGCAGGCGGCCGTCGCTCGAGAACTCGGCGTCGGTGACCACCGAGCGGTGCCCCGACAGCACATGCAGGACCCGTCCGGTCTTCGCGTCGCGCAGGTATGCGATACGACCTTTGTGCGTGGCGACGACGCGGCCGTCCGGTGACGTGACGCGCTCGGGCGGTGCGGCTGCGATCAGTGGTGCGGCTGCGGAGAGTTGATCGCTCGCCTCGGCGTCCCACAGCCTGATCGTCCCGTCGTCGCTCCCGGTTGCGATCGTGGTCCCGGCCGCATTGAACGCAATCGAGGTGATGCTGCCGCCGTGGCCGGCGAGCGGCGCGAGCACGCGCCCGTCGCCTCCGTCGTAGATACGCGCGTCGCGGTCGGCGAATGCGATCGCGTACTCGCTGCCGTCGGGCGCGATCGCTGCAGCGTTTGCGGCACCGGTCGCGCCGGTGAGCAGCAGGTCGCGCTCGCCGGTGTCGACGTTCCAGACGGCTGCCGTCCCGTCCTGGCTGGTGCTGACGAGCGTAGCCCCGTCCCGCGACCACGTGAGCCCAAGGATGTGCCCGCGTTGGGCGAGCACATGGACGAGCGTTCCGTTCGGTCGCCACACATGGACCGTCTTGTCGGTGCTCCCGGTCGCGAAAAGGGCCCCGCTCGGGCTGAAGGCAATGACAGTGATGCCCTTCTCCGGCAGCGTCTCGAGCACCTTGCGGCTCTTGACGTCGATCACCTGCGTCGTCACGCGCCCACCGCGCTTCCATGCGACGGCGATCTCCCGCTTGTCCGGTGCGAGCGCCGCGGCGCTGACGGCGCCGTTCACACGAATCGTTCGCGTCGTCCCTTCGGTGCCGTAGACCAGGCGGAGATGCCCGCCGCTTCCCACGAGGAGCACGTGGCCGGAGAACTGCAATACCGCGATCGGTGCAGGCGTGTGCACCGCCTTCAGCGACGCGCCGGTCGCGGCATCCGAGATCGTCGCCGTGCCGTCACTCGTGCCGGTTGCGATCAGCGCTCCATCGGCGCTCCACGCGATCGGCCCGAGCCCGCGCCGGCGCGGCAGCGTCACGTGCCTCCGGCCCTGCAGGTCGCGGACGCTCACCGACCCGTCGCTGCTGGCAGCGAGCAGCCGGTCTCCGCGGATCAGCGCGGTCGTGGTCCCCCCGAGGTGGAGGACGCGCCGTTCGCGCAACGCCAGCAGCGCGTCCCGGAGGACTGCTGTCGCCGAAGGATCGGCCGACAGCCGCGCTGCGCCGAGGCCCAGTCTCAGCGCCACCGCCGGATTGGTCGGCACGGCGCCGACCGCCTGCGCGACGAGCTCGTGCGCCTGCGACCGGCGCGCTTCGTCCTTGGCGGAGCTCCGCTGGACGAGCGCATAGACCGCCACCGCGGTCACCAGCACGAGGGCGGCCACTGCAGCCGCCGCCACGCGGCGTGCGCCGGAGCGGGCGTGCGCGACCTCGACGCGCTGCCGCCAGTTGAGCAACGGCAGCGCAAGTACGTCGTGGAAGATCTGGTACGTCGCGCCGCGATCGCCGATCTCGTCGACCGCTCGTAGCACGCGTGCGCGGCTCAGCTGATCGAGCAGGGGACGCAGCTCCTCGCGGGTCTCGCCGGCGTACTCGGCGAGATCGGCCTCGCCGAGCGCGATCTTCGTGCCCGACGGCGTGACCAGCTGGCGGATGACGCGGCTCGCGACCACCCGCCGGTCGGCCGGGATCGAATCGAGGGCCGCATCGACATGGGCGGCAGCGATCGCGCGGCTGCCGCCGAGCTTGCTCAGAGTGGCCAGCTGCAGCTCGTCGCTGCCGTTCCGTCGCTCCTCCTCCCAGACGCGATCGAGCACGAGCTGCAGAAACGGGGCGGCCAGCCCGTCGGCGACCTCCGCTTGCAGCGTCTCGACGAGTGAGCTCTCCGCCGCCACCTGCTCGCCGGTGACGTCGGCGAACGTCTTCAGCGGCTCCACGATCGCTTCTCCTGCCGCGCGCGGGCCGAGCGGCTCGAGTCGCAGCAGGTTGCCGAACGTCTCCGGCAGCCGTCCGGAGAGCGCATCGAGTTGTGCGAGGGCGTCGTCGCGGACGGACAGGAGCACGCTGACGCGGAGGCCGGGTCGGCGTAGGAGCTCGTGCAGCGCGTCGACGAGCGGGCCGTCCGAGCCGTGGTAGAGGAAGTACTCCTCGAGCTGGTCGAGGAGGAGGACGACGTCGCCGTCGCCGGCCGCCGCGGCGACCGTGTCGGCGAGGCCTGCGGTCGGCCCGAGCGGCGTTGCAGCAGACCTGATCGCCTCGATCAATGCATCGACCGGTTGCTCGATCCACGTTGCCTGAACGACGACGGTCGTTCCCTGCCGGCGCAGCAGCTGCGCGACGCCGGCGCGAAGCAACGAGCTCTTGCCGACACCGCTCGCGCCGTAGAGAACCGTCAGCCGGCTTGCCAGCAGGTTCGCGACCAGCGCGTCCCGCTCGGCGTCGCGTCCGAAGAACAGACGCGCGTCGATCTCGCTGTCGTCGAAGTTCGCGAGGCCCTTGTACGGGCGGAGGCTCACAGGAGGCGCTCCAGCTCGGCGATGTAGGCGGCCGGCGAAAGATCGACGATGCGCACGTCGCGCTGTCGCCAGAACTCACGCTCGACGGGGTCGGGCGCTGCGTGCACGGACCAGGAGCGATACGGAAACGGCTCGCTGCCGAACAGCCGCCCGAGCACGAGACGGAGCGTCCAGTCGGACAGGGTGTACCCGAGCAGAAGCAGATGCGACCGGCGCAGCCGCGCGGCCACGCTCACCGGCATCCGTGTGCCGGCGTCGCCGTAGTGGATGAAGTCGTCCTCGGTGACTGCGAAGCTCTCCCAGGCGCGTGCCGGGCTGCTGTCGACCCGCCCGTGCAGCCGGAGAACGATCGTGTTCCCCTCGAGCAGGTATGTGTTCGGGCGCTCGACCGGACGCGACTCGCCGTCGGGGGTGACGTGGCAGAACGTCCCGCGCTGTGGCCCGTCGGCGAGGTAGACGACTGCGTCGAACGGCTCGCCCGCCTCGGCGAGCGACTGCTCGAGCGACAGGTCGTACCCGGTGGTCACGAGGAGGGGCGGCGGCTCGCCGCGCTCGCGCAGCCGGTGGGGCAGCGTGGCGAGGAAGCGCGGGATCGGCCCCGGCTCCGTCTGCGCCTCGAGCAGTTGATGAAGGGCGTCGTACAGGCGACCCGAGCCGTTCAGCGTCGCGATCGCCTGGGACACGCGCGCCAACTCGGGGCTTTCTCCGTCGAGGCCGAACTGCCTCGCCAGCTCGCTCGCGAGCGGCTGCGCGTCGGACGCGAGCACGAACGTGGCGCGACCGGTGCGCACGAGGTCGGCGACCTCCTCGAAGTGCTCGCGCTCCGGCGCGGTGCCGGTGAGCTTCGGGGGCTGTTCCTGGCGCAGGATCGATGCCTGGAGCCTCTGCAGCAGAGGGCTCGGCTCGATGCCGAGCTCGGCGACCAGCGTCTCGCGACCCTGGCGGTAGACGTCGAGCGCATCGGCCTGGCGCCCTGCGCGGTACAGCGCGACCATCAGCTGGCCGCGCAGCCGCTCGCGGAGGGGGTTCGCGCTCACCGCGGCCTGGAGGTCCTCGACGAGCTCGGCATGCCGACCGAGGGCGAGCTCCGCCTCTGCATGCTCCTCGACAAGCGTCAGCCGTAGCTCGTTCAGGCGCGCGATCTCCTCGCGCGCGAACGGCTCGAAGCCGAGCTCTGCGAGCGACTCGCCACGCCACTCCGCGAGCGCCTCCTTCAGGAGGCGCGCCCGTCTCGGGAGATCAGCTGCACGGGCCTCGTCGACCAGCCGGCGCACGCGCGCCAGATCGAGCTCAGCCGACTCGAGTCGTACGCGGTAGCCCGGCGTCCGCGTCTCGATTGCCTCGGCACCGAGTTGCTTGCGGAGCTGCGACACGAAGTTCTGCAGCGACGCGTTCGCGGTCGACGGGGGCTCCCCGGCCCAGAGCGCATCGAGGAGCCGATCCACCGAGACGACGCGACCGCCCTCGAACAGCAGGAGGGCGAGCAGCGCCCGTTGCTTGCCGCCTCCCAGCTCTGCCGGCCTGCCGTCGACCAGCACCTCGAGCGGGCCAAGGATCCGGAACTCGAGCACGACCGGGTTCTACAGGCACCGCCGGGCTGAGGCCAACCCGCCGTTAGCCGGCCGTTAGAGCCCGATTGGTGGTGCCGCCGACCGTGGCGGCCATGACACACGCCACCCGCCTGTTCGCGCTCCTCGCTCTCGTGTCGCTGCTCGCCGGTTGCGGCGTCCGGCACACGGCCTCGACTCGGGTCGACGACGACGACCTCCAGGGCAACGCCTCTGCGGGCGTCGCCTCCACTCCACCGAACGCGGGCGTCGAGGCGGCGTTCACGGCGCGCAGCTACGCGCCGGGCGACACCGCGACGCTCCGGCTCGAAGGGCGCCCGGCGCCGGTGCTGATCGCGTTCTTCCGCGCCGCCGGCGGCCACGACGGGGTCATGCAGGGCCTCCAGGTGACGCCGCAACGCAAGGTCGTCGGCGGCGGCGCGCTCGAGCTGAGACTCGGCAACTGGCAGAGCGGTCTCTATTACGCGCGGGTCGTCACGCCCGGCCGCGGCACCTGGGATGCGCCGTTCGTGCTCCGCGCTTCGCGGATCGGCGCCGGCAAGATCGCGATCGTCCTACCGACCAACACGTGGCAGGCGTACAACGACCAGGCCGACGACTCGTGGTACTTCAATTCGGACGTGACGCACATCGATCTCGCGCGCCCGTACATCGATGCCGGTGTTCCGCCTCATTACCGCGGGTACGACCGCGGCTTCATGCGCTGGCTCGTTCTCGAGCACGTGCACGCAGACTTCCTGTCCGATGACGACCTCGATCGGCTGAGCGGCGAGCAGCTCGCACGTGCGTACAGCCTCGTCGTGTTCTCCGGCCATGAGGAATACGTCACCGCACATCAGTTCGACACGACCGAGCGTTATCGCGACCTCGGCGGCAATCTCGCGTTCCTCTCGGCCAACGACTTCTTCTACAAGGTCGAGAAGAGCGGCAACGCGATGGTCGGCCGGTCGCGCTGGCGCGACGCCGACCGGCCCGAAGCAGCGCTCGTCGGCGAGCAGTACGTCGACTGGAATCACGGCCGCTATCTGAACCAGCCGTTCCGCGTCGTCGGCTCCAAGAGGACGCCCTGGCTCTTCCGCGACACCGGCCTTGTAGACGGCACACGCTTCGGCGTCTACGGGATCGAAGTCGACGCGACCGCGCCGGCCTCACCTCGCGGGACGCAGGTGCTGGCCACCATCCCGAACATCTTCGGCGCGGGCGAGAGCGCCGAGATGACGTACTACACGACGCCCGCCGGCGCCAAGGTCTTCTCGGCAGGCGTGATGAACTTCGGCGGGTCTGCCCTCTGGCCGCAGGTGCGGACGATGATCGCCAATCTGATCGCGTACCTCAGCCGGCCGTGAGCGCGTAGAGACGTCCGAGCCCGACGAGGAAGAGGCGCTTCCCGTCGGTCACGGCAGGCGAGTACTTGCCGTCGTTCCACGCGTGGACGTTCTTGCCGGTGGTCACGTCGAGCGCGAACGTGCGCTCGCCGAACGTCGAGAAGTAGACGAGCTTCCCGATCACGCTCGCCGCTCCGGAGATCCGGTCGCCGCCGTCGAAGCTCCAGTGCGCCTCGCCGGTGCCGGCGTCGAGCGCGTAGAAGTGGTGATCGTACGACCCGACGAGCACGAGCCCGTCCGCGACGGCGGGCGAGGCGTACACGTACGAGCCCGTCGGGCGCGACCAGAGAAGATGGCCGGTGGTCGCGCCGAAGGCATAGACGCCGTCGTCGAGCGAGCCGATGAACACGCGGCCGTAGGCGACGGCCGGGGACGAGTAGAACGAGCCGTGCCCGCCGTTCGCCCAGAGGATCCGCCCGCTGCGCGGCGCGAGTGCGATCACCTTGCCGCCGTAGTTTCCGATGAACAGGCGGCCGCCGCCGAACGCGACGGATCCCTTGACTGCGGCCCCGGTCGACGCGCGCCAGAGCGTGCGACCGGTACGCGCTGCGAGCGCCCAGACCTTCCCGTTCCAGTCGCCCACCACGACCTCGCCGTCGACGACCAGCGGTGACGACTCGGTCGGTCCCACCTCGCGTCGCCAGCGAAGCCGGCCGCTCGCTGCGTCATACGCGTCGACCTCGCCGCCGGGTCTTCGTGAATGACACTCCGTGCTTCCGATGAACGTCACGTAGACGACGCCGTTCGCGACGGCGGGCGATGCCCACCCGCAGCGACCGGTGCGCTGCATCCACCGCACTCGACCCGTTTCGGCCGCGAGCGCGTAGAGGCGACCGTCGAACGTGGGGAGGTAGACGAGCCCGTGGGCGACGGCCGGCGGGAACTCGAGCAGCGCGCGGCCGTGGAACACCCACCGCTGGCGAAAGGGCGGCTTCAGGTCGACGGCGACGGCGCGGAGGCGCGCATTGTCGAAGCCGTAGGTCGGCCACGCGGCGCCGACCTCGCGCGGAGGCGGATGCGCGGGTGCCGTCGTGGTCGGGGCGAACTCGCTCGTCGTCGACCCGACGACCGTGTGGGCGCGCTTGTCGAGCAGGTGGCGCGCCAGGACCGCGCCCGACACCGCGACCAGGACGACGACGAGCCCGAGGACAGCCAGCTTCCGACCGATAGGTCAGTGTGCCCCGTCCCCCGGCGAGCACCGGTGCCGGAAGATGGGCGTACAATCCCGGCATGTCGGCCGACGGCGTGCGGGCCGCGTACGAGGCGCTTGCGCAGGGCGATGTCGAACCGCTCGTCTCGCTGATGAGCGACGACATGTTGTGGCAGGGGCGCAAGAGGCCCTTGCGTTTCTGGCAGCCGGTCCCGTCCTGACGCGGCCCGAACGAGGCCCGTGAGGTGCTCCAGTCAGGAATCGCGAGCCGGAGGCGAGCCGGAGATCGCGACTACACGCTCGACCGCTTCGAGGCAACCGCGAACGCCGCCGCCGTCGCCTTTTCGTGGACGGCGAGTGACGGCAGTCGTGCCGAGTGGGCGCAGGCATTGATCCTGCGCGACGGACGGATCGTGCACATCCAGGACTTCGCCAAGCCTGCGAACGCGTTCAGGGCGATTCGACGGTGAGGCGCCGGTACGTCACCGGCGCCTCACCGTCCGACCCATTCGACTAGGGCGACGGAACCGCGACGCGGTTCGCAGGCACCACCTGCGGCTGGAATGCGAAGACGTCGCGACTCGACGGGTCGATGAGGGCCTTCACCCAGTGGACGTGGTTGTCGTCCCACTCCGGATGGGCCGCGAACGTGTTGTCGCCGTAGGTCTCGACGCGCGTGAAGTTCTCGACCTGCCTCCCCTGGGCGTCGAGCAGAGGCTTGTCGATCAGGAAGTAGTGCGAGTCGCCGTGCACGAGCACCACCGGCTTCTTGAACGCGATCGTCTTCGTCCGAAGCTCGGACAGGATCGACTGGAAGCCGTCCGGGTTTCCGTCCGTCTCGGCGAGCGTGGTGGAGTTCCGCTTCGGTGCGCCCTGGAACCCGAACGTGTCGAGGCCGGGGTCGGCCTGCCAGACGATCATCACACCCGCGGAGCCCTGCGCCTCGGCCTCGGCGAACGTCTCGTCGAGCCACTCGAGGTCCGCGGCGTTCCGAGTGGTGAACTCGGTCGGATCCCCACCCGCGTCGGGTGCGCTGCCGCCGCTCGTGCAGTCGTTGTTGCACGACCCCTGGACGTCGAGCGTCGCGAACGTGACGCCGTGGAAGGTCCAGCGGCGGTTCTCGACGCAGCCGGTGGCGAAGTACGGGCCGGCAGTCGATCCAGCGGTCGTGTTGTTGGTGCCGACGCACAAGGGCGCCGACTGCACCTCGACCTGCATCGTCTTCTTTCCGAGCGAGCGATCGGTGGAGAACAGGACGTCCCGTTCGTGCTGCAGCCGTTCGAGCTCGTTGAACGAGCCGTTCGAAGGACGGTCGCAGTCGGTCCAGTCGTTGTCGCCGGGCGTGAAGAACGCCGGCTGGTCGAACGAGTTGAAGTTCTTGAGCGCCTGCGTGTACAGCGCGTCGGCGCACGTGGTGGGCGTGACCGATCCCGGTGTGCCGTTGCCTGCTTTCAGGTCGCCGTCGTGGATCGAGAACGAGATGTCCGAGTTGTTCATGTCGGCGATCAGGTTCGGCACGCCGGATAGTGCTTGCGTGTCGGAGTAGGGGAGATCGCCCCACAACCCGACGGAGAACTCGAACGTCTTGTTGGTCGTCGACCCGTTGCTACTGACCGCCATTCCGGACGTGACGAGTGTCGCGGCCAGAAGCACCGCCAATGATGCGACGCGTACCCTCTTGCGCACAGTTCCTCCCCCTTGCGAGACGGCTTCGTTGACGCCGCGAAGCTACGTCGGGTCGCGGTGACATCGTGGTGACGGGCCTGTGACGATCAGGGAGCGCCTCCGGCGTCCGGGAGCTGAGGGAGGGGCGCACCGGCGGCGTTCGGGAATGGGCGGGACTTGGCGTTGCGCAAACCGGCCGCTCTTGGACGCCGAGCCGCTGCGGATCGGCTGACCGTCCGGTGTCAGGACGGTTCGAGGCGCTGGATGGTGGCGAGCCGGTCGATCGTCCGGTCGAACGACGCGATCGTTTCGACGCCGCTAGCTTCAGCGCTTGCAACGAGATACGCCTCGGCAAAGTCGAGCCGGTCGACCTCGTAGATCTCGAGCGCTCGTAGGAGCAGCGGCTCGTCGACGACGACGATCGCCGGGAACCCGATCACCGCCCGAACGAGCTCGGCGACGCGTTGGCTCCTCACCTCGTAGAACGACTCGAGGACATAGACGACCTCGGCGACGATGAGATCAGGCACGAGCAGCTCCTCTGCCCGCTCGAGAAACGCGGTCGCTCGACGCGCCTGGCCCGGCGGATCGCCGGTCAGGTGCCGGATCAGGACGTTCGTGTCGAGGAACGCGCTCAAGCGCGCGTCTTTGCCCGAGCCTCCCGCGTCCGGCGCCGCACGTCCGGCCAGGGCGTGCCACGCTTCTGCGCAGGCACCGGAACGCTCCCGGCGAGGTCGAGAAGACTCGGCGTACGGGCGATCAGCGCGCGCCGACCTTCGACCCGAAAGACGACCTGGTCTCCTTCGACGAGACCAAGCGCGTCGCGGACGGCCTTCGGCACGGTCAATTGGCCCTTCGACGACAGTTGCGCGGTAACGTCCATTTCGCTCTCCTTACATCAGAATAGAAGTAAGGATAGCGGACGGGCCGCCGGTTCGTATAGATCCAAGTTCAGTGGGCGCACCTGGGATCGAACCAGGGACCTCTCGCGTGTGAAGCGAGCGCTCTCCCGCTGAGCTATGCGCCCTGAAGGGCTCCAAACCTAGCAAGGACGCTGTTGACTGCGGACTCGACCACTGAGATCGTGCTGGTCGGATGGCTCTTCGCGTGGGCGTCTCCTATGGATC
>DASXDB010000193.1:0-11477 GCA_036490895.1 Gaiellaceae bacterium | reverse complement strand
ACGGGCCGCGAGGGGCGGACGGTCTACGCGTTTCCGCGCGGCCGGTAGCGCCCGCCGTACAGCGGCAGCTCGAGGCCGGGCCCGATGCGATCCATCTCGTCCCACAGGCGGTTGATCCCGAACGCGCCGCGCTCACGCACGCGCGCGACGACGTCGAGGTCGAGCACGGTGGTGAGCACTTCTTCGTTGACGCCGGCCTCGTAGCGCACCGCCCCCTCCGCGTCGACGACGAGGCTGCGGCCGTTCCCGACCGGAGCCGCCGCGTTGACGTTCACGACGGCGACCTGGTTCACGTACGCGTTGGCACGCGCGACGACCGTTTCGATGTCCCGATCCGAGGTGTCGGTCAGCGTGACCTGGAAGATCGCCTCCGCGCCCTGCCAGGCGAGCGAGCGGAAGACCTCCGGGAAGGCGCCGTCGTGGCAGATCGCGAGGCCGAAGCGCCCGACGCCTTCGATGTCGAAGCACACGGTCTGCGTGCCGGGGACCGACGTCTCGAACGGCTGCCATGGAAAGCACTTGCGGTAGCTCGCGACCAGCTCGCCGGCCGGCGAGACCACGACCGCCGTGTTCGCGATGCCGTCGGCCGTGCGCTCGTAGACGCTGCCCGGGATCAGCCAGAGCCCGGTCTCGCGGGCGAGGGCGCCGAGCCGCTCGGTCAGCTCGCCGGGCACGTCGACCACGAGTTCGCTCTCCGGGAGCCCGGGCTCGCCGAGGAGCGGCGGCACCGCCATCAGGTGCAGCTCGGGCGCGAGAACGAGCTGGACGCCGTCGAACCACGAGCCCACCGTGCGCACGTCGCGCTCGAACCGGTCGAGCGTCGCCGCGGGGTCACCGGGAACGCCGGCGCTCTGGAGCCCGGCGACGAAGAGTGAGCGGCCCACGGGGAGATCGAAACATGGGTACTCCGCCGACGCAAACCGGGCAGGAACGCCGATTCGCGCCCGACCCGCTCCGCGTAGCCTCGTCGCGATGCCGCGGTACGTCGTCGAGCGCACGTTCCCGGAGGGCCTCGAGATTCCGGCCGACGCCCAGGGCGCCCGCGCCTGCCTGGGCATTATCGAGCGGAACTCCGACGACGGCGTCACCTGGATCCGGTCCTATGTGACCGGTGACCGATCGAAGACGTTTTGCGTGTACGACGCGCCGAGCCCGGAGGCGATCCGCCGGACTGCCGGCCGGAACGAGCTGCCGGTCGACCGCATCACCGAGGTCCGGGTGCTCGATCCGTACTTCCACTTTTGAGCTTCCACGCTCATCATTGGCGAGAGAGCTGTGGCCTCGACCATCCCCGCATCCGGGTTCGAGCTTCTCGAGCGCAGCGCCGAGCTGCGGGCGCTGGCGGCTGCGCTCGCCGCGGTCGACGAGACCGGTCGCGGGAAGCTCGCGCTCGTCCGGGGCGAGGCGGGGATCGGCAAGACGGCGCTCGTCGACACCTTCACGGCCTCGGTGCGCGCGGGGCGCGTCCTGCGGGCCGCGTGCGAGCCGCTCAACACGCCGAGCCCGCTCGGGCCGTTCCTCGAGATCGCCGACGGCGTAGGCGGCGATCTCGCGCGCGTCGCAGCGGCGGGGCCTCAGCCGTATGCACTGACGGCCGAGCTCGTCCGTGAGCTCGCAGCCGGGCCTGCCGTCGTCCTGATCGAGGACATCCACTGGGCGGACGAGGCGACGCTCGACGTCCTGCGCCTGCTGACCCGGCGCCTCGAATCGGTGCCGACGCTCGTGATCGCGACCTACCGCGACGACGAGATCACGCGAAGCCATCCGCTCCGTGCGGTGCTCGGTGAGTTCGGTGCCCGTGCGCTCCGTGTCACGGTCGAGCCGCTGTCGCCCGATGCCGTCGCGGAGCTCGCCGCGAACTCTGGTGTCGATGCCGACGCCCTGTACCGGCGGACGAGCGGGAATCCGTTCTTCGTCACCGAGGCGCTTGCCGGCGACGGCAAGGGCGTCCCGGAGACGGTCCGCGACGCGGTGCTCGCGCGTGCCTCCCGGCTCGGCGACGAAGCGCGCGCGTTGCTCGACGCTGTTGCGGTCGTGCCGCCGAGCATCGAGCGTGCGTTGCTCGACCGCCTCGTGCCGAACGCGGACGCCGCACTCGACGAATGCACGTCCGTCGGCATGCTCCGCGCCGACGCCGGCCGCGTCGGCTTCCGCCACGAGCTTGCCCGGATTGCGATCGAGGACGCGTTGCCTCCCGGCGCGCGTCGGACGCTCCATCGCGCCGTTCTCGCCGCGCTGCTCGACGAGGGCGGCGCGATCGATCCTGCGCGGCTCGCCCACCACGGCGAGGAGGCGGCCGACACCGAATCGATCCTGCGCTTTGCGCCTGAGGCGGCTGCACGAGCGGCCGCCGTCGGGTCGCATCGTGAGGCGGCAGATCAATACGCGCGCGCGCTTCGCCATGCTGCGGAAGTCGAGTCCGCGCACCGCGCCGGCTGGCTCGTTCAGCGGGCGCTGTCGTGTTACGTCACCGACCAGAGCGAGGAGACGATCGAGTCTCTGCGCCTGGCCGCGTCGATCTATCACGAGCTCGGAGACGAGGTCGCGGAGGGACACGCACGCGAGCGCCTCTCCGCGTACCTGTGGTGTCCCGGCCACGTGGAGGAATCTCGGGCGTCAGGCCTGCACGCGATCGCCCTCCTGGAGCCGCACGGCCCCAGTCGCGAGCTCGGCGCGGCCTACGACCAGATGGCGTTTCTCGCCGACCAGGGATCACGGCCCGACGAGGCGAGGCTGTGGCGTGAGCGGTTGCTCGAGACGTCGATCGCGACGGGAGACTTCGAGCTCGAGATTCTCTCGCGCGCGGAAGGCCCGGAGGTCGCGTTCGCGACCGCGCTCGAGAACGGCCTGATCGGGCTCGCCGGATCGATTCAGCAGGAGGTCGTCGGGGCGCCGCTCTGGCAACGCCGCTACGAGGCCGCCGATCGCAGCCTGCGGGCCGGGTTGGCCTTTCACAGCGACCACGGGCTCGAGCTCTACCGTCATTACGTGCTCAGCTGGCTCGCTCAGTGCGCGCTCGAGCAAGGGCGCTTCGACGAGGCCGTCGACTGGGCCGACGAAGTCATCCGCACGCCGCGCGCGTCGATCTCCCCGCGGATCCTCGCGCTGACGACGGTCGGCGTCGTGCGCGCGCGCCGCGGTGACCCCGACCCCTGGTCTCCGCTCGACGAGGCGTACGACCTTGCGATCCCGAGCGGCGAGCCGCGGCGCATCGCTCCTCCGTCGGCTGCGCGCGCCGAAGCCGCGTGGCTCGAGGGTCGCGACTCGGAGATCGCCGAGCTGACCGATGTCGCGTACGCGCTCGCGGTCGCTCGACGCGACGGCGGCATCGTCGGCGCCCTCGGCGTGTGGCGACGGCGAGCCGGCCTGCCGGTCGACCTCGTCGACGGGATCGACGAGGTCCACGCCCTCGAGCTCCGAGGGGAGTTCGCGGCTGCCGCGGCGCGCTGGGCCGCGACCGGCTGCCCGTACGAGGCGGCGCTCGCCCTCGCCGACACCGGCGACGAGGCGGCGCAACGGCAGGCATTCGACGAGCTGCAGCGACTCGGGGCTGCGGCAGCCGCGGAGCGGTTGCGTCGCGCCGGCGTGCGCGGCCTGCCGCGCGGGCCGCGCCGGACGACGCGCGAGAACCCGTCGAACCTGACGACGCGCGAGGTCGAGGTACTGCAGTTGCTCATGGAAGGGCTGCGCAACTCGGAGATCGCGGAGCGGCTCGTCCTCTCCGAGCGGACGGTGCACCACCACGTGAGCGCGATCCTGCGCAAGCTGGGTGCCGGCTCGAGGACCGAGGCGGTCGCCCGCGCGAGCATGCTCGGGATCTGAGGTTTCGGATTCGGGGCGGTTGCGGTACCCACGTCGTGTGGGGGCGTACGTGTTCGGCCGGGGAAGCAACGTGCTCGAGTACTGGCTCGCGCGAGCCGAAGGCTTCCGCGTGTGCGCCCGCGGGTCGAACGTCGGGGTCGTCGAAGGCGTCGTGCTCGATCCGGCGCTCGGCAAGGCCTCCGCGCTCGTCCTCAGCTCGCGGTTCCTGCATCGCCGGCGCGTTGTGCTGGCGCGAAGGGTCGAGGCCGTCGATCCCGAAGCCCGCTTGTTCGAGCTCGAGGTGGAAGAGCGTGCGCCGCGGCCGTCGCGCACCGAGCCGTTGGTGCGCGCAGCGGCCTGGCTGGCGCCGCGACTGCGGGCACTCGCTCTGGCGGTCATGCGGCTCGTGAGAAACTTCGCGCACGATGCGTATCAGAGCTGCCGTTCTGGAAGAGTTCGGGAAGCCGCTTGCAGTGCGAGAGGTGGAGCTGAGCGAGCCGCAAGCTGGGGAAGTGCTCGTGCGTCTCGTGGCGTGCGGCGTGTGTCACACGGATCTTTACACCGCCTCTGGCGCTGACCCGTCCGGCTATGCACCAACGGTGCTCGGGCACGAGGGCGCGGGCGTCGTCGAGAAGGTCGGCGACGGCGTCACGTCGCTCACGCCGGGCGATCACGTCGTGACGTTGTTCTCGCCGCAGTGCCGCGAGTGCATCCACTGCCGGAGCGATCGCACGAATCTGTGCCTCGCGATCCGCGAGGAGCAGAACAAGGGCTTTCTTCCGGACGGCACGACCCGGCTGCACATCGACGGCGAGCCGATGCGCCACTTCATGGGCACCTCGACGTTCGCCGAGTACACGGTGATGCCCGAGATCGCACTCGCGAAGATCGACCCGGAAGCGCCGCTCGACGGCGCCGCGCTGTTCGCATGCGGCCTTTCGACCGGGATCGGTGCGGCGATGATCACCGCGAAGGTCGAGGCAGGGTCGACATGCGTCGTCTTCGGCACCGGGATGGTCGGGCTCGGCGCCGTGATCGGCTGTCGCCTGCAGGGCGCCGAAAGGATCGTGTGCGTCGATCTCTCCGAGTCGCGGCTCGCGCTCGCGGCCCGGCACGGCGCGACCGAGACGATGGTCGGCGGCTCCGACGCGGTCGAGCGGATCGTCGAGTCCACGGGCGGCTTTGGGGCCGACTACACGTTCGAGGCGACCGGGAACGTGAACGTGATGCGCCAGGCGGTCGAATCGGCGCGCATGGGCTGGGGGCTCTGCACGGTGGCGGGCGTCGCCGGGAAGGCCGAGACGCTCGACGTCGTGCCGCGGTTCCTGATCAGCGGCAGGCGCATCGCAGGGTCGTCGTTCGGCGGGGTCAAGGGGCGCGACGGCGTTCCGAAGCTGGTCGACCGCTGGCTCGCCGGCGACATCGACGCGGAGTCGTTCATCTCCCATCGCATCACGCTCGACGACGTCAACCGGGGCTTCGAGCTGATGGAGGCGCAGGACGGGATCAGGAGCGTGATCGAGTTTGCTGCTTGAGCGTGTCGAGCATCCGACGTGGACGTCGAACGCCTACCTCGTCTCCGACGGCACGCACGGCTTCATCGTCGACTCGAACGGCGTCGAGGATCCGCTCGCTCGCATCGTCGAGGAGCAAGGCATCGAGCTGACGCACGTGCTGATCACGCACGGCGACGCCGATCACGTCGTCGACCCGGAGCGCTGGGGCGTCCCGATCGTCACGTCGTTCTCCCAACCGGTGCAGTCCGGCACGCTCGAGATCCGCGGCCTCGAGACGCCCGGCCACGCGCGTCAGCACTGGGCCTTGCTCGTGGACGACACCGACTGCTTCACCGGTGACTGTCTCTTCAAGGGCACGGTGGGCGGAACCGGCAACGGCGGCCCCGACGGCTACGCGAACCAGGTCGAGTCGATCATGACCACGCTGATGTCGCTCCCGCACGAGACGCGCATCCATCCGGGCCACACGCTTCCGTCGACGATCGGCGCCGAGTGGGAAGGCAATCCGTTCATCCGCATCTGGCGTGGGCTCGATCCCGAGGGCGACGAGCCGTGTCGTGTGCGCGGTACGGAGGCGACGCTGATTCTCTTCGGGCCTGACTACGACGGCACGCACAAGGCGTGGGTGCGGTATCCCGACGGCCGCGATGCGATCGTCGGCGGCAGCCAGATCGAGCGCTAAGCCGCGACCGTGACCGGCGTCCCGAGCGGCGTCATGCGCATCAGGAACCGGAGAGTCGCCTCGTCGGCGTGCACGCAGCCCGCCGACACCGCGCCGGTCGCGCCGCCGTGGATCGCGAGCCGCCAGTCGCGGTTGGGGTTCCACTCCGCCGGGGGATGCGGCTGATGGCCGGAGAGCGCGAGGATGCAGCAGCCGTAGGCCGGCGTGCCGTAGCGGGCCGGGTCGATGTGGTCCGTGACGACGTACCGGCCGACGGGTGTCGGCGAGCTTGCCGCTCCGATGCCGACCGGCATGCGTCGGACGACGTCGCCGTTCTTGCGCACGACGATCGTGCGCGCCCGTAGCGAGATCTGGATCGACCATGCGACCGCGCGCAGCGTGAGGTCCTTGCGCGGCACCCACCCGAGAACGCCGTTCGGGAGCGCAGTGCTGATCACGCCGACCCACGAGCCGCGCGTCGTCACGACGCCGACCTTCAGCGGTGAGCCGTATTCGGTGTGCGTGCCGACGGTCGCGAGCGCCTTGCCGCCCGGCCGGTCACGCAGGACGACGTCCGCACGAGGCGTCGCCGCGAAGAAGGGCTCGAGTGGACGGACTGCGGGCTTCGCCAGAGCGCTCGTCGTCGCCACGAGCGCGATCACGAGCGCGAGGAGGAAGGGCCGCATGGGACCGAGATCGGCCGCCGTCCCCCGTGGTGGATCACTCGTTCGAGGGACGGATCCGGCGGAGAGGGCCTGATCGTGCCTACGATGGTTGGCCGTGCTCGAGCTCCTCTGGCACCCCGACGCCGTCGCGTTCGCGTTCTCGCGCGACGATTCCGGGACCGGCGACGACGAGCTCGAGGTCCTCGGCGACACCTACCGTGGCCGCTTCCTCGGCACCGACGAGCTCGCGCGCTGGGAGCCGGACGAGGAGCTCGCCGACAGCGCGCGGGCGATGCTGCATGTCCGTGAGCTCGCGCGCCGCGCCGTGTCGGAGGGGCTCGTCTTTCCGCAGGCGGCCGAGATCGGCGGCGAGTGGTTCGCCTTCTGGGGAGCGACGCTGGAGGCAGAGATCGAGCAGACGCTGACCCGGATAGCCGCCGCGTCGCCGTCCGTGATCGCCGACTACTTCCACGGCGACCGCGTCGCGACCGTCAATGACCTCTATCCGAGGCTCGTCGACCAGATCGCGCGCGACCGGCTCGTTGGCGCAGGCGTGCATCTCGGGTCCGCGCGTCCGTTCGGGCGCAACCGCGCGGTCGAGGGGTTCCTCCACGGGCTCACGTCGGCGGAGCCCGAGCTCCCGCACGGCGGCTCGTACCGTGCGCTCGAGAAGAAGGTCACGCGGTGGGTCGACCAGGGGCTCGAGCGGCTGATCCGTGCGCCGTGGGGTGTCGGTCTCCACCTCGAGGAACGAGGCGGCGCGCTCGTGCTGGAGCTCTGGCTGCACGCGTCCGACGACGCGACCGTCGCGCTGCCCGCCTCGCTGCTCTGGGATGCAGGGCCTGACGCGTTCCGCTTCCTGCGCGACAGCGACCCGTACGCCGACCTGCCGCGCCCGTTCGCGCCGCTCCGCAGGGCGCTGGCCGAGCACGGCTTCACGTTCGACGAGGACCAGCCGCGCGACGTGCCGGTCGACACCGAGGACGCGGAGTACTTCCTGCGCCGGGTCATGCCGACGCTGCCCGTTCCCGTCGTGCTGCCGACCGCATGGACCTCGCGCCCCGCGCGGATCCGCGCCGACCTGAGCGCCCGTGCGTCGACCGGTCTCTTCGCGCACTTCGACTGGCGACTTCGGGTTGGCGAGCTCGGGCTCGACGAGGCGGAGCTGCGGCGACTCGCCGCCGAGCGCGCGCCGCTCGTGCACGCCGAAGGCCGCTGGCAGGTGCTCCGCCGCGACGACGTCGAGCGCGCACTCGACTTCCTCGAGCAGCGGCGAACCGGCGGAGACATGGTCGATCTCGTCCGCGCCACGTCGGGGCTCGCGATCGACGAGTACGGCCTCGTGCTCGGCGAGGTCTCGCTCGACGAGCGGCTCTCCGGGATGCTCGACGGCGACGCGCGCTTCAAGCCGCTCCCGACGCCGCACGCGATGAAGCACGAGCTGTACACGTTCCAGGAGTCCGGCCACGGCTGGCTGCGGCTCCTCGGCGACCTCGGGATCGGCTGCGTGCTCGCCGACGACATGGGGCTCGGGAAGACCGTCCAGGCGATCGCGATGATCGTCTCGGAGCGTGAGCAATACGGCGCCGGCGCACTCGGCCCGACGCTCGTCGTCTGCCCGATGAGCGTCGCGCGCCAGTGGATGCACGAGGTCGAGCGCTTCGCGCCGACGTTGAACGTGCACCTCCATCACGGTGGCGATCGTCTCTCCGGTGAGCCGTTCGTCGAACGCGCGCGGTCGGCGGACGTGGTGATCACCTCGTACGACATCGCGACGCGTGACGTCGAGACGCTGCAGCTCGTCCACTGGGATCGGCTGCTCCTCGACGAGGCGCAGGACGTAAAGAACCCGCAGACGCGGCGCGCCCGCTCGCTGCGGCTGCTGCGCGCGCGGCGCCGCGTCGCGATGACCGGCACGCCGATCGAGAACCACCTCGGCGAGCTGTGGGCGATCATGGATCTCCTGAATCCCGGCCTGCTCGGCTCGCGCGAGTGGTTCCACCGTGCGTTCGTCGAGCCGATTCAGATCGACGACGACCCGGACGCGCTCGAGCGCCTGCGCGCGATCGTGCGGCCGTTCATCCTGCGGCGCCGAAAGGACGATCCGGAGGTCGAGCTCGATCTACCGCCGATCACGATGCTCAAGGACTACTGCCTGCTGACGCAGGAGCAGGCGGTGCTCTACCAGCAGGTCGTCGACTCATGGCTGCCGCGCGTCGAGGCGCACGACGACCGGTTCGGCCGCCGCGGCGCCGTGCTCGCGATGCTCGGCCAGCTGAAGCAGGTGTGCAACCACCCGGAGATGGTGTTGCACGAAGGTGGGCCGCTCGCCGGCCGTTCGGGCAAGCTCGAGCGGCTCGTCGAGTTGCTCAAGCTCGTGCCGAAAGACGACAAGGCGCTCGTGTTCACGCAGTACACGAGCTTCGCCGGTCTCGTTCCCTACCTCGCCGAACGCCTCGACAGGCGGGTCGACTTCTTCCACGGGTCGCTGAACGCGTCGCAGCGTGAAGAGCTGCTGACATCGTTCGCCTCCGCCGCCGGCCCGTCGGTGCTCGTCGTCTCGCTGCGCGCCGGCGGGCGCGGGCTGAACCTGCCGGCTGCGAATCACGTATTCCACTTCGATCGCTGGTGGAACCCCGCCGTCGAGCAGCAGGCGTCGGACCGCGCCCATCGCCTCGGCCAGGAGAAGCCGGTCTGGGTGCACTCGCTGATCACCTCGGGGACACTCGAGGACCGCATCGACCAGCTGCTCGATTCGAAACGCGAGCTCGTCGCGAAGGTGATGGCCGGAACGAGCGACGACTGGCTGGGCGACCTCGACCTCGGCGCGATCCGCGCCGCCGTCGCGCTGGCGCCGGACGCCTGGGAGGACGCGTGAACGGCCCGTGGACGCGTGCGTTCCTGGCCTCGCTTCCCGAGGGCGTCGGACGGGTGGACGTGTCCGACACCGTGTCGGCGCTGCGGATCGAGCCCTCGCTGATCACCGCCACGGTCGACGGCCGTCCGGTCACGCTCTCCGCGCAGCCGATCCCGCCCGGTGTCTGGGCGGCGATCGCGGCGCAGGTCACGCCCGACCGGCAGTCGCTCGAGCTCGCGCAACTGCTCGAGCACACGTGGGAGGAGCCGCTCGTGCCCGAGGAGCTCGTGCGCGTCGGGGCGGAGGACGACGTCGCGGCGGTCGCCGGCGCCGTCGCCGCCGAGATCGAGCGCGATCCGTCCTCGCTGCTCCGCTTTCGCGGCTATGCGGCCGAGCGGGCGCGCGACGACGAGGCGTGGCGGGGCGGCGAGCTGCCACCGCTGCCGCCGCCTGCACGGCGGCCCCCGGATTCGGTACCGAAGCGGTTCGGCGCGAGCGGGATCCCGACCGCCGACGGCGAACTCGTCGAGGTGCTTGTTCGGGCCTACCGTGCATTTGGCGACTGAGTACGCTCCGCGCGTGCGCAGGGTCGCGTTGCTGGCGCTCCTCGTCGCGCTCGTGACCGTCGGGTCGGCCCGCGCCGGTACCGGCATGTTCGTGGGCGCGACCGAGGACAACGTCCGGAGCCTCAGTCCGCTCGTCGCGAAATCGAAGATGGACATGGCGGCGCTCGCCGGCCTCGACACGGTGCGGATGTCCGTCACCTGGCAGCCCGGCGAGCAGCGGGTCGGAGGCGACGACGAGATCGTGCTCCGTAACGCATCGGCCGCCGCGCAGCTCGACGGCGTGCGCCTGATCGTCTCGATCTATCCACGCGACTGGCGGTCGGTTCCGCTCACGTCGAGCGCGCGCGGCCAGTTCGCGTCGTACGCCGCCTCGATCGCGAAGGAGTTCCCGGCGATCCGCGACTTCATCGTCGGCAACGAGCCGAACCTCAACCTCTTCTGGATGCCGCAGTTCGGATTGGACGGCGTCGATCTTGCGGCGCGCTCCTATGAGCTGCTGCTCGCGCGCACGTACGACGCGTTGAAGCTCGTCTCCGACGACGTGAACGTGATCGGCGGCGCACTCTCCTCACACGGCCAGGACAAGCCCGGCTCGGTCCGTCCGACGCACTCGCCGACCGCGTTCATCGAGGATCTCGGCGCCGCCTACCGGGCGACGAAGCGCAGCCGCCCGATCATGGACATGTTCGCGATCCATCCGTACTTGATCCCGTCGAGGCTGCCGCCGACGTTCGCGCACCCGCTGACGACGACGATCGGCGTCGCCGACTACCCGAAGCTCGTGAAGCTGCTCACGTCGGCGTTCCGCGGCACCGCGCAACGGGGCGAGACGCTGCCGATCGTCTACGACGAGTTCGGCTACCAGTCCCAGATCCCGAAGCCGTTGCGTTTCGTCTACACCCACCTCGGCTCGAAGGCCGCCGCGGATGCGATCCCCGTGTCGCTGCAGGCGAAGTACTACGCGCAGGCGTTCGCGCTGGCTGCGTGCCAGCCGACGGTGGCCGGGATGCTCATCTTCCACGTGGTCGACGAACGCGACGCGCGCGCATGGCAATCGGGTCTCTACTATGGCAACGGGCGGCCGAAGACGAGCCTGGCGAAGGTCCGCGCAGCGGCGCTCGCCGCCCAGGCGGGAACGCTCGCGCAGTGCACCCAGGACAAGACGACCGCGAACGTCGATGGGGTCGTGTTCAGCAGCCCGTCTGCGTCGGCTCCCGACACGCTGCAGACCGGCTTCACGTGCAACCTGCCGTGCACCTACCAACTGCAGATCCTCAACGCGACCACCGGTGCGGCGGTTGCGAGCGCGAGCGGCAAGACGGTGGGGCTCACGACGGTCACGATCCCGACCGCCAAGCTCGTACCCGGCCGGTACGAGTACGCGTTACGCGCGTTCAAGTGTGGCAAGCC
>DASXDB010000192.1:0-6774 GCA_036490895.1 Gaiellaceae bacterium | reverse complement strand
CGCCGCCGGAGCCGCCCTCGCCGATGATGCAGGCGACGGTGGGAACGGTGAGCCGGGTCATCTCCGCCTGCGAGCGGGCGATCGCGCCGCCCTGGCCGTGCTGCTCGGCGGCGACGCCGGGGTAGGCGCCCGGCGTGTCGACGAGCGAGACGAGCGGGAACTGGAAGCGCTCGGCAATTTCCATGATGCGCATCGCCTTGTGATAGCCCTCGGGGTACGCCATCCCGAACTGGCGGTCCAGCCGCTCCTTGACGTCGCGGCCCTTCTGATGGCCGACGAGCGCGACCGTTCGGCCGTCGATCTTGCCGAGACCGGTAACGAGCGCCCCGTCGTCCGCGCGGCCGCGGTCGCCGTGCAGCTCGACCCAGTCGTCGACGAACCGCTCGACGTAGTCCAGCGTGTACGGCCGCTCGGGATGACGCGCGAGCTCGACCGAGCGCCAGATCGATTCGTCGGTCGTGTCCTGCTGGAGGCGCTCGAGCTGTTCCTCGAGTCGCTTCGCCTCACCGTCGACGCGCGCACCGCGAAGCAGCGGCAGCCGCGACAGCCCTGACAGGCGCTGACGCAGATTTACCTCCTGGTCACGCTCGCTCATCGAAAAAGCCTCAAGACGCGCGCGAGGTACGCGCGCTGTTGCGGGCGGGGGACGATCGCGTCGATGTGGCCGAAGCGCAGGTTCTGCTCTGCGAGCCCGAAGTCGTCGGGCAGCTTCTCGCGCGTCGTCTGCTGCACGACTCGCGGTCCGGTGAACGCGATCAGCGCGCCGGGCTCGGCGATCGTCACGTCGCCGAGAGACGCGAACGAGGCGAGCACGCCGGCGGTCGTCGGGTGGGACATGACGGTGATCAGCGGCACGCGCGCGTCGTGCAGCTCCTCGACCGCGACGACGGTCTTCGGCAGCTGCATCAGCGAGAGGATCCCCTCCTGCATGCGCGCGCCACCCGAGCTCGAGACCGAGACGAGTGGGATGCCGCGCTCGGCCGCTGAATCGCACGCGCGCGAGAACTTCTCGCCGACCGCGCTTCCCATCGAGCCGCCCATGAACGAAAAGTCCATCACCGCGAGCTCGAACGGGTGGCCGTCGAGCGTCGCCTGTCCGATCACGATCGCTTCGCTCTGACCGGTGTTCAGCTCGGCCTCCGCGAGGCGCTCCGTGTACGGACGAAGATCGAAGAAGTCGAGCGGGTCCTCGGACCGAACGTCGGCAGCTTCTTCCTGGAACGACCCGAGGTCGGCGTACCACTCGATGCGCTTACGCGCGCGCATCGGGTAGTGGTGGCCGCAGTGCGCGCACACCCATAGCGCGGCGTCGAGCTCGTCGTCGCGGTAGTGCGACCCACACTTGGGGCAGGTGTTCGGATGCTTCTTCTCGGCAGGCGGCGGCACGTCTTTGTGCTCGACCTGCACGTCGATGCGCGCGTCGGACATCGTGCAGAGCTTAGACCCCGGCCGCGGGATCCCTGGTTACAGGCCGAGCGCGGCGCCGAGGCGTGGCAGGAGCGCCTCGTTCCGCTCGGTACGGAGACCGCCGGTGAGTCCGGCTCCGATCGGGGTCGGCAGGCCTGCAAGCAGGCGTTCCAGCTCGTCGAAGGCCGGCCCGCCCGGCTCGGGCATGAAGACGTCGAGATCGCCGGGCCGGACCACGTCGAGGTCGAGCGCGACGTAGACCCGGTCGGGAAGCGGGCCGAGCTCCTGCCGAATCCCGGCGACGGCGATGAACTCGACCTCGGGCGCGTCGAGGTTCCGCGCGCCGAGCAGGATCACATCCTGCGGGTCGACGTCGCCGGCGTCGAGCAGCATCCGCAACGGCATCCCCCACGCGTTCCCGGTCGGCGACGACTCGGGTGTGTTCAGGTCGCCGTGCGCATCGATCCATACGACGCCGACTCGCCCGTGTCTTCGCGCGAGCTCGCGCACGGCGCCGATGTGGCCGCAGCAGCTCCCGCCGAGGAGGAACGGCCGGGCCGGAAGCTCGTGCGCGACGCGCGCGATCTCGTCGTCGAGCGTTGCTTCGTCGACGACCGCGGCCTCGGGCCACGGCAGCTCCATGTTCGCCGCGTCGGCCATCGCCTCGCCGTCAGTGCCCCATGCTGTCGGCACCCGGACGAGGCCCGACGCGAACTCGCGGCCGCACGCGTGGCACTGGTACTCCGTGCCGACCGCGACCGCTGTGAGCGTGCGGCAGTCGGGGCAACGTGCGCGGAGCGTGCTCACGGCCCGATCACGCGGAGCTTCCTACGCCGGGACGAGCTCGCCGAGCGTCGCCGGGAGCTCGACGAGGTCCGGCAGCTCGCGCGTCGGGCGGGTGCCGTCACTGCTCGTCTCTCCGAGCCGGTTGATCCAGACGCTGCGCAGCCCGAGCTCGTTCGAGGGCGCGATGTCGTGGAACAGCGACGCACCGACGTGCACGTGTCCCTCCCGCGGCGCGTTCGTGCGATTGAAGAACTCCACCCAGTGGCGGTGCGCCGGCTTGTACGAGCCGATCTCCTGGGCGACGATCACCTCGTCGAAGACCACCCCGATCTGCACCTGCGACGCCGCGATGAAGTCGTCGTCGGTGTTGGAGAGGATCGCGAGCTTCCAGCCGCGCGCGCGCAGCTCCTCGAGCGCCGTGCGAACCTCGGGGAACGCGCGCCAGCCGGGGAGGGACTCCGCGAGCCCGTGCTCCTGTCGGGCCGGCGCGCCGAGCCGGCGCATCGACTCGGTGAGCACCTGGCGGTAGCTGAGCTCGCCGGACGCCTGAAGCTCCGGTTCGACCGCGTGGTACTGCGCGAGCAGGTCGTCGGCGCGCTCGCCGCCGAACACGCGCACGAGCTCGGCGCGCACCCCACCGTCCCAGTCGATCAGCGTCCCGTAGCAGTCGAAGCTGGCCCACCACCTGTCCATCGCGGCCGAGTCTACGTAGCCGGGCGTCTGACAGTGCGTCAGACGCGTGTCAGACGAACGTCGGAGTTGAAGAAGTGCGACAGAGGCGTGACGAGAGTGTCACGCCGCCTCTTCGACGGGCGGCTGGTAGGCGAGGATCTCCCAGCCGTGGTCGTCGAGCCACTGCTTCGACTCTGCATATCCGGGACGGCGCTTCTCGACCAGGCGCCAGAACGCCGGGCCGTGATGGAGCTCGACCAAGTGACAGACCTCGTGCACGACCACGTAGTCGAGCACGTCGTGCGGCGCGAGCACGAGTCGCCAGTTGAAGCTCAGCGCACCACTCGACGAGCACGAGCCCCACCGGCTGCGCTGGTTGCGCATTGTGATGCGCGAGTAGCTCACACCGAGCGCGGCAGCCTCCGATTGCGCGAGCAGTGTGATCCGCGCGCGCGCCTCGATCCGTCCCTGCACCTCCGTCAGACGAAGGCGGTCGAGACCGAGCCGGGGCTCGATCGTCTTCGCGAGCTGCAGCTCGAGCCACGAGCGGTGGAAGTCGATCGCCTCGTCGATCTGCGCCGGCGTCGCCCGCGGCCGAACGACGAGCTCGGGCGGCAAGCCGTACCGCACGACCATGCGATGGCCGCGCACGCGGTTCGACCTTCGCACCTGCAACTCGATCTGCTTACCGCAGATGTCCACGAGGGCAACGTCCTGCACGCGCGCATGATTCGCGCTCCATCGGACGTTCTCCTACTCGAACGAGCGAACGACGATCGAGGCGTTGTGACCGCCGAAGCCGAACGAGTTCGACATCGCCACGTTGAGATCCGGCAAGTCGCGCGCGACGTTGGGGACGTAGTCGAGGTCGCACTCGGGATCGCGCTCGTCGTAGTTGATCGTCGGCGGCGCCTTCTTGTCGACGATCGCCATCGTCGTGAAGACCGCCTCGACCGCACCGGCTGCGCCGAAGCAATGGCCGGTCGCGCCCTTCGTCGACGAGACCGCCAGACCGTTCTTCGCGTGTGCACCGAACGCGTTCTTGATCACGCGCGTCTCCGCGGCGTCACCCAACGGCGTCGAGGTCGCGTGAGCGTTGACGTAGCCGATCTCCGCCGGGTCGACGTCCGCGTCAGCGAGAGCCATGGTCATCGCGCGCGCAGGGCTCTCGCCCGTCGGGTCGGGCTCCGTCATGTGCGCCGCGTCCGACGACATGCCGTAGCCGACGAGTTCGCCGTAGATCTTCGCGCCACGCGCCTGCGCGCGACCGAGCTCTTCGAGCACGAGCACCGCCGCCGCCTCGCCCATCACGAGACCGTCCCGCTCGTTGTCGAACGGCCGTGACGCGTGCTGCGGATCGTCGTTGCGCCGCGACAGCGCGCGCATCGCATCGAAGCCGGCGATCCCGACCTCGGTGATCGGGGCCTCGGTGCCGCCCGCGAACATCACGTCGGCGCGACCCGCGCGGATCATGTCCATCGCATCGCCGATCGCCATGTTCGACGCAGCACATGCAGTGCACTCGCTCATCAGCGGCCCCTTGGTGCCGAGCTCGATCGACACCCAGCCGGCACCCATGTTCGGGATGATCGACGGGATCGAGAACGGGCTCACGCGGTCGGGGCCTTTCGTGAGGAGCACGTGGTAGCACTCCTGGTAGCTGTGCAACCCGCCGATGCCGGTCGCGATGGACGCGCCGTACCGGTCGGGCGCCTCGGAGACGTCGACGCCGGAGTCCTGTTCCGCCTGACGCGCCGCGGCGATGATCATCTGCGCGAAGCGATCCATCCGCCGGGCCTTCTTCCGGTCGACCCAGACCGTCGGGTCGAAATCGTTCAGCTCGCACGCGAAGTGCACGTTGTAGTCCGTATGGTCGAACGCGGTGATCGTGTCGGCTCCGGACTCGCCCGCGAGCAGGCGTGCCCACGACGACTGCACGTCGTTGCCGAGAGGGCTCACCATTCCGAGCCCGGTGATGACGACACGTCTGCGCTCCATCACATCCCCAATCCGCCGTCGACCAGCAGCACGTCGCCCGTGATGAACGACGCCTGGTCCGAGGCGAGGAAGCGTACCGCGCCCGCGATCTCCTCCGGATCCGCGACACGGCCGAGCGGTGTCTGCTGCACCATCGCCGCGGTCGCCTCGCCCGGCAGCACCTCGGTCAGCGCGGTCTTGACGTACCCCGGCGCGACGACGTTCGCGCGGATGTTCCGCGAACCGAGCTCGCGCGCGAGCGACTTCGTGAAGCCGATGATCCCCGCCTTCGACGCCCCGTAGTTTGTCTGGCCCCAGTTGCCGTGGACGCCGACGATCGAGCTGATGTTGATGATCGAGCCGCCGCGCTTCTTCATCATCGGCCGCGTCACCGCCCGGCAGGTGTAGAAGACGGAGCTGAGGTTCGTCTCGATCACGGTACGCCAGTCGTCGTCCGACATGCGCGCCAGCAAGCCGTCGCGCGTGAGCCCTGCGTTGTTGACGAGCACGTCGATATCGCCAGCCTCGTCGACCAGCCGCCTCGCCTCGTCCGGCGACGACACGTCGGCCTGAATCGCACGGCCGCCGATCGCGGTCGCGAGCTCTTCCGCCTCGTCCTTGCCCGAGCGGTAGCCGACGACGACGGACGCGCCGGCGCGCGCGAGCTCCTCCGCGATCGCGCGGCCGATTCCGCGCGAGGCGCCGGTGACGAGCGCGAGCTTTCCGTCCAGCGAAGCGAACGGTGCATCGCGGTCAGTCATTGGTGTCATCCGCGCGAGCGAAAATCAAGCGAGGCGAGGACGCAGGAAGTGCCCGTGCCGCCGGCACGGGCGCGACCGAGGACGCACGATGCCGCCAGGTGACTGACCGTGGCGCACTAGCCAAGCGCCTCGGTGACCTCGTCGAGCGTCGCGAGGTCGCTGACCGAGAACGTCCGGACGGATTTGTCGATCCTCTTCAGTAAACCGCCGAGCACGTTGCCGGGCCCGACCTCCACGAACGTCGTCACGCCGCCCGAGATCAGCTCGCGCGCGGCCTGCGTGAAACGCACCGGCGCGGTCAGCTGCTCGACGAGGCCCTCGCGGTAGCGCTGCGCCTCCTCGATCCGCGCGGTGACCGTCGACATGAACGCGGCCTTGCTCTCGGCGAGATGCACCTTCTCGACTGCGGGACGCAACCGCTCCGCCGCGCGCGCGACGAGCGGTGAGTGGAATGCACCGGACACGCGAAGCTTGATCGCGCGGCGCGCGCCCTCGCGCGTCGCCTCGTCGATCGCCTCATCGACCGAGGGGGTCTCGCCGGAGATGACGAGCTGCCCGGGACAGTTGTAGTTCGCGGGCCACACGTTGTGGATCTTGTGGCAGAGCGCCTCGACCGCCTCGTCGGCGAGACCGAGGATCGCGGCCATCGAGCCCGGATGCTGCCTCGCGGCCTCGGCCATGGCGAGGCCGCGCTCGCGAACGAGCGCGACCGCGTCGCGCACCGCGAGCGTGCCGGCCGAGCCGAGCGCCGAGAACTCGCCGACCGAGTGGCCGACGACCACGTCGGGCCGGATGCCCCGCGCACGTAGCGCCGCATCGATCGACAGGCAGGTGGTGACGAGCGCCGGCTGCTGGACCTCGGTGTCGACCATGTCCTCGACGGGCCCTTCGAAGCAGAGCTTCTTCAGGTCCATCCCTGCGGCGTCGGATCCCTCGTCGAACACGGCCATCGCCTCGGGGACCGCCTCCGCGACCTCGCGGCCCATCCCGGCGCCCAGCGAGCCTTGGCCGGGGAACATGAACGCGATCTTGGTCATGCTGCTGCTCCAGTCGTCGGGTGGGTCCACTCGATCAGTGCCGATCCCCACGTCAGGCCAGCGCCCATGCCCGTGAGAAGCACCAGTTTGCCAGGCTCGAGCCGTCCGTCATCGGCTGCGTCCGCGAGCGCGAG
>DASXDB010000191.1:0-4439 GCA_036490895.1 Gaiellaceae bacterium | reverse complement strand
CGGGGATGCGCCGGCGGAGACCGCGGCGGGCCTGGACCGAGAGAAGGAACAGTCGCTCCTTGACATCTGGCTCTCGAAACGTTAGTTTCGAAAGATCTCTTTCGATAGCTCACTCTCGCTGACCGATCCACGCGCGATGCGCGCCCTCGCGCATCCGACTCGCCTCGCGCTCCTCGACCACCTGCATTCGGTCGACCAGGCGACGGCGACGGAATGCTCGGAGTTCGTCGACGAAAGCCCGTCTTCGTGCAGCTACCACCTGCGCGCGCTGGCGAAGTGGGGCTTCGTCGCCGAAGGCGTCGGCGGCGCCGGCCGAGAGCGGCCCTGGCGCGCCACCGCGACGCGCATCGAGTTCCCGTCGGACGGAATCGAGGCGACAATCCTCCGCGACGAGCTCATCGCGCGCCAGCAGCAGCGCGTCCGCGACGCGCTGCGTCGCGAGCATGAGCTCCCCGCGGCGTGGCGCCGTGCCGTGCAGACGTCGTCGGCAACGCTCGAGCTGACCACGAAGGAGCTCGAGGAGCTCGGAGAGCGCTTCGAGGCGCTGCTCGACTCATACCGCAGTCGCGACGAACGGCGCGGCACGCGCATGGTCGTCGTCAGCTTCGGCGCAACCCCGGAGCCGTGATGCCCCTTCTGCGCGATCGCAGGATCGCTGCGCTCCTCGCCGCGGAGGTGATCTCGTCGACCGGGACGCAGATGACCTGGCTCGCCTTGCCGTGGTTCGTCTACCGCAACACCAACTCTCCGCAGCGCATGACGTGGGTGATCATCGCCGAGGTCCTCCCGGTCGCCGTTCTGGGGTTCTGGGGCGGCGCGATCGCAGGACGGCTCGGCACGCGGCGCACGATGCTCACCTGCGATCTCGCGCGCGTCCCGCTCTTCGCTGCGATCCCGGCACTGCACGCGGCGGGCGCCCTCCCCTTCCCCGCGCTGCTCGCGCTCGTCGCCGTGTCGGGCGTCTTCCTGGCGCCGTACTTCTCGGTCACGCGTGCCGTGATTCCGGAGCTCGTCGGCGAGGAGCAGGCGGACGTGGCGCAGGCGGCCGCGTTGTTCCAGGCGGCGAACCGCACAACGATCTTCATCGGGCCGCCGCTCGCCGGCGTCTTGATCAGCCTCCTCGGCACCGCGAACGTGATCTACGTCGACGCAGCGACATACCTTGCGTCATTCCTGCTCGTCGCCACCTTCGTACGGCTCCCGGAAGTCGTGACGGAAGGCGCCCCGACGGGCGTGCTCGACGGCGTTCGCTTCATGGCCCGCGACAAGCTGCTCCGGCTCTGGACGCCGGCGTTCACGGTGATCGACATCTGCTGGATGCTCCTCTTCGCCTCGCTGCCGGTGCTGGTCGTGTCGAGCTATCACGCGAACATCCGCATTCTCGGCTGGCTCTTCGGCGCGATGGGCGGCGGCTCGCTGGTCGGCGCGTTCGTGTCGATGTTCGTCGTGCGCAAGGTGGAGGCTTTGACGCTCGGTGCTGCCGCGTTCACGCTCGAGATGGCGTCGCTGTGGATCCTCGCGGTCCCCGCGCCGTGGGAGATCGCGTTCACCGGCATGGCGCTCGCGGGGTTCTTCACCTCGCTCGTGAACACGCCGGTGCACGCGCTGATCACGCTGCGCATCCCGCGTGAGATCCGCACGCAGGCGCTCGCGTCGTTCGGCGTCTTCCAGTGCATCGGCTCGCCGATCGGGCTCGTGCTCGCCGGGTGGGCGCTCGCGCGGTACGACACGCACAGCGTGCTCGCGGTCGTGCTCGCCGTCGACACGGTCGCCGCGGCGACGTTCGTGGCCGCCGCGCTCGTTGAGCGGTCGTCGCTGCGCGCGGCGCTCGTAGACTCGCCTGCGTGAAGCGTTTCGAAGGGAAGCACGTTGCCGTCACCGGGGCCGCACGCGGGATCGGGCTCGCGATCGCGGAGCGGCTCGCCTCCGAGGGCGCGCGGTTGACGCTGATCGATCGCGACGAGCCGCGCCTGGTGGGCGCCGCAACTCGCGTCGTCGACATCAGCGACCGGGAGGCCGTGTTCGCGGCGTTCACCGAGCCGCTCCATGCGCTCGTCGCGAACGCCGGGATCGGCGGCGGCAACGAACCGGGCGAGGACGACCGCTTCGACGAGATCCTGCAGACGAACCTCTACGGGACGTACTGGTGTGTCCGCGCCGCGGAACCGCTGCTCGCCGACGGCGGCCGGATCGTCGTCACGTCGTCGATCCTCTCTCGGATCGGCGTCGCCGGCTACACGGGGTACTGCTCCTCGAAGGCGGCGCTGCTCGGGCTCGTGCGGTCGCTGGCCGCCGAGCTCGCCCCGCGGCGGATCCAGGTCAACGCGATCTGCCCGGGCTGGGTCGACACCGACATGACGCGGCTCGGGCTCTCGCTGTTCGAAGGGCTGTCCGAGGAGGAGGCCTGGGAGGTCGCGAAGCAAGAGGTCCCGCTTCGCCGCATGAGCGACCCGGCCGAGATCGCCGGCACCGTCGCGTGGCTCCTGTCCGACGACTCGATCGGTGTGACCGGCCAGGCGATCGACCAGAACAACGGCGCGTTCATGATCTGAGTCCGTCCGACATGGGTCCTATGGTTCGGGCCCATGGAGAGCGACTACATCCGCCGCGGGGTCGCCGAGTTCATCGGCACGTTCGCGTTGGTCTTCGTCGGCGCCGGCTCGGCGATCTACAACAACATCGAGGTGAGCGCGCTCGCGAACGGCCTGGCGATTGCGATCTTCGTGTCCGCGTTCGGATTCATCTCCGGCGGTCATTTCAACCCGGCAGTCACCCTCGGGTTCTTCGTCACGAAGCGCATCTCCCCCGTGCTGGCCGTCTTCTACTGGGCAGTCCAGTTCTCCGGCGCGGCGGTCGCCGCACTCCTGCTGAAGTGGTTCTTCTGGAGCCAGATCGAGACGCAGATCGGCCTCGGCGCTCCGACGCTCTACAGCCAGATCAGCTCGGGCAAGGGCGTCGTGATCGAGGCGATCCTGACCTTCTTCCTCGTCATCGTCGTGTTCGCCACCGCCGTTGACGAGCGCGGCGCGTTCAAGCAGATCGCGGGTCTTGCGATCGGTCTCACGATCACGCTCGACGTCCTCATGGCCGGTGGTCTCACGGGCGGCGCGATGAATCCTGCGCGCGCGTTCGGCCCGCAGCTCGTCGGAAACCATTGGACGCACTTCTGGGTCTGGTACGTCGGCCCTCTCGCCGGCGGCGTGATCGCAGCGTCCGTGTACGAGCTGCTCTACCTTCGCCCTTCCCGTCCGCAACCGGTCGGCCCGGCCGAAACCGGCGTCGAAGAGTCGGGCGCGGGCGAAGCGGCACTCTCGTAGCGCGCGTCCGGTAGCGTCCCGCCTCGATGCTCGCCCTCGTCGTCGCCGACCTGTCGTCCGGGCACAAGATCGGCCTGGCCACGGTCGGGGCGGCGTTCATCGTCTTCGCGCTTGTCTCGTCGTTCGTCCTGCCGCGCCGGATCCCCAACTTCCCGGGGCGCTTCATGGGCCTCTACCTCACGGTGGCGGTGCTGTTCTTCGTCGCCATGCTGTCGGCGGTGCTGATCTTCGGCAGGGAGAAGTCGGAGGCCGCAAGCGAGACCACGGGGACGACCGCCGCCCAGACGACGCCGTCGGCGCCCTCGACGAAGGGCGACCGGGCGGCCGGGAAGGCGATCTTCACGGGCTCGGCCGGCTGCTCCGGCTGCCACACGCTCAAGGACGCCGGCGCGCATGGCACGATCGGCCCGAACCTCGACCAGTTGAAGCCGCCCGAGGCACGCATCGTGAAGCAGGTCGAGAACGGCGGCGGCCCGATGCCCGCGTTCAGGAACCAGCTCTCGGCGAGGCAGATCCAGGACGTCGCGGCGTACGTCTTCACCGCAACCCACTCCTCCTAGAAACGGCTCCTCCGTCAAAAGACGAAACCCGCCCGGGGGAGGGGCGGGCATCGCCGCAGTCACGTCAGTCCGCCGGACAGTGTCAGGGGGGAGCCGGCAAGGGGATCCTGCTCGACGAATGGACTGCTGCGCATCAACCAGAAGGGTGATTTTTCGCGCCGCGGGGACTCGTAGCGGAGAAGGAGGGATTCGAACCCTCGAGGCAGGGATTTCCCCACCTAACGCCTTAGCAGGGCGCCGCCTTCAGCCACTCGGCCACTTCTCCGGGCGCGCGCATCGTACCCAAGGGCTCCCGATGCGAAAGCCCGCGCGCGGCGGGCTTTCGGTAGCGGAGGGAGAGGGATTTGAACCCTCGACGCACCTTTCAGCACGTACGCGATTTCCAGTCGCGCTCCTTAGACCGCTCGGACACCCCTCCGAGCGGCGCCCATCCTAGCCGCCGCGAGTTTTCGCGATCTCACGCGCAGAGCTCACGGGCGCTTGCTCCACGCGAGCGCCCGCGTCGGGCAGGCCTTGATCGCCCGCCGCGCGTGCTGATCGAGGCCGTCCGGGACCGGCGACG
>DASXDB010000190.1:0-5462 GCA_036490895.1 Gaiellaceae bacterium | reverse complement strand
CGCTTCGTCACCCCGGCGCTTCACCGCAGCCTCTCGCTGTTGTCGGTCGTGTTCGTGGCAATTCACGTCATCACGACGCTTGCCGATCCGTATGCGGCCGTGTCGGCGCTCGCAACGGTGCTGCCGTTCGCTCGTGCCGCGAACGCGTTGTGGATCGGCTTTGGCGCCGTCTCGCTCGACCTGATCCTGGCGCTGATCGTCACAAGCCTGTTGCGCCGGCGGCTCGGCTACCGCGTTTGGCGCCTCACGCATTGGGCTGCCTACCTCTCGTGGCCGGTCGCCTTCGCGCACAGCGTCGGCATGGGCAGCGACGCGCCGTCGCTGTGGTTCCGCCTGCTGGCTCTCGGCTGCCTCGCGGCCGTCATCGCGGCGACCGCGGCGCGCGTCCTGCTGCATCGGCCGGGCAAGCGGCTCGAGCCGCAGGTGGTGACGTGAGAGCATTTGCATACTCGCCCGCCCTCGAGCGGGACCGGCTGCTGGCGCCCGGACGCGGCCGAGGCTACGGCTCTCATCTCGCGACCTACGGTTCCCTGCCCAGGATCGCGAAACGTGACGGTCGCCTGTTGGCCGAGATCGAGCAGAGCGGCCTGACCGGCCGGGGCGGAGCCGGCTTCCCTACGGTGACCAAGCTGTACTCGGTCGCAAAGGAAAGCCGCGCTGCCGTCGTCGCCAACGGGACAGAAGGTGAACCGGCCAGCGACAAGGACAAGGTCCTGCTCGCGTGCAACCCACATCTTGTGCTGGACGGCCTGGCCGTCGCCGGTCGTCTCGTCGGAGCACGAACGACGACGATCGCAGTCGGATGCGCCGCGACCGCCGCGGTCTCAGGCGTCGAGGCGGCGATCGAAGAACGGCCCTCCGCCGAACGACCCCGGCTCGTCCTCGTTCCGGACCGTTTCGTCGCAGGTGAGGAATCGGCGCTCGTCAGCGCCGTCGACGGCGGTGCCGCCGAGCCGACCGGGCGTCGGCCGTACCGATCAGGCGTGCTCGTGCAGAACGTCGAGACCCTCGCACACCTGGCGCTCGTTGCACGGCGCGGAGCGGAGTGGTTCCGTCAGGCCGGGACGCAGGCGGAGCCCGGCACCGCTCTCGCGAGCGTTCGCGGCGCCGTCGCGTCGCCGGGGGTGGTCGAGTTCGCGCTGGGTGCCACCCTCGGAGAGCTGTTCGAGCGCTGCGGCGGTTTGTCCGAGCCTGTCGACGCGGTCTTGATCGGCGGGTACTTCGGCAAATGGCTTCGTGCCGACGCAGAGCTGGTGCTGACCGAGGAGTCGCTGCGAGCACGCGGCGGCGCGCTCGGTGCGCGCGTGATCGTGGCGCTGCCGCGCGCGTCGTGCGGGATCGTCGAGGTCGCGCGCGTTGCGCGGTACATGGCCGGCGAGAGCGCCGGACAGTGCGGCCCGTGCGTGTTCGGGCTGTCGGCGCTCGCCGATGAGCTGGACGCCCTTGCGACCGGCCGGCTCGGAGCGACGGCTGAGCGCATCGCCAAGCTCGAAGCCCAGATCGCACGGCGTGGTGCGTGCGCTCACCCGGACGGGACGCTCGGTTTTGTCACGAGCGGCCTCGAGCTCTTCTCCGACGAGGTCGAGTTGCACCGCCGAGGGACGTGCAGCGCGACGAGCCATGCGCATGTGCTTCCTGCCGACGGTTCCAAGGTGATCGCATGAGCAATCCGGCTCCCCATGAACTGCGAGTGGACATGATCGCCTGCGACGCGTACGGGTACTGCGCCGAGCTTCTTCCGGAGATCGTCGAGCTCGACGAATGGGGTTACCCGATCGTCGGCGGCGAGGTCACGGCCGAACTCCTCGCGGACGCCCGGCGAGCTGCCGAAGCCTGCCCGATGCTCGCGCTCCGACTGCAACGGGCTCGACCCGTCAGAGCGGCTCGAGAGCTGAAGCTCGTTTAAGAGCTTCTCCTCGTTCTCCTACCTTCTTCCGATCAATCTGCGAGCCGGCGCACAGTCGGCGCGAGCACCGTTGAGCTTGAACCCGGGATCAGCCCGGACGATCGAAGGGACGGTACGACAATGACCAACCGTCGAGGTGCACCCCGACAGCTCTCTGAACGCCTTCGCCGGACCCGGCGGACGCTGATGCACCCGGCGGCGATTCACAGGAGGCTCAGAGCCTCTTCAAGGGTCCCATTTAGGTTCACGCGCGACACTGGCCGAAACACCAGAGCCTCCGAGGAGTGACCATGAATCCCGGCACCGCCAGCCCGACAGTCCGACCCACCCGTTCACGCAGGTTTTCGACGCGATTTGCGGTGCTCGTCGCCACAGCGGTGACGGCGGCGGCAGTTGCCGCCGGCTATGCGTTCGCCGCGACGCGGACTGCTCAGATCGGAACGGGAATCGTGGTCATCGACACGAACCTCGCCTACCAGGGCGCTCAGGCGGCGGGAACCGGGATGGTGCTCACCTCGTCGGGCGAGATCCTGACCAACAATCACGTCATTCGCGGTGCGACGACCATCAAGGTGGTCATCCCCGGCACGGGCCGTAGCTACAGCGCGAAGGTCGTCGGCTACGACGTCACCGCCGACGTGGCCGTCCTGCAGGCGACCGGTGCCGCGCATCTGCGGACGGTCACCCGCGGGACCTCGACCGGTCTGAAGGCGGGGCAGGCGGTCAAGGCGATCGGCAACGCCGGGGGAAGCGGGTCGCTCGTCTCGAGCACCGGCACGATCACCGCACTCTCGCGGACGATCGTCGTGAACGACGACGCGGGCGGGACCTCGACACTTCGGAACCTGATCGAGACCAACGCAGAGCTCGAGCCCGGCGATTCGGGCGGCCCGCTGCTCGACGCGGCCGGCAAGGTGATCGGCATGGACTCTGCCGCCTCGGTCGGCGGTGGTGGCTACCGCGAGATCGCGAGCACCGACGGCTACGCCATCCCCATCAACCGCGCCCTCGCGATCGCAAAGCTCATCGCGGCCGGCAAGGGATCCGCGACCGTGCACGTCGGCGGTACCGCGTTCCTCGGCATCTCGTCAGTGTCCGCCGGCGACGCCCCCGGTTACGAGTACGCGCAGCCGGGAGCGGTCGTGGCAAGCGTTGTGCCCGGCAGCCCGGCTGACAAGGCCGGCCTCGCAGCCGGCGATCTCATCGTCGCGGTTGGTGGCAAAGCGGTCACGTCGCCGACCTCGTTGCAGTCGATCGTCCTCGGCCGCAAGCCCGGGACACAGATCAAGGTCACCTACATCGACACGAGCGGGACGACCGAGACCGCCGCGGCGACGCTCGTGAGCGGCCCGGCGCAATGAGGATTGCGGTCCAACTCCGTTACAGGCAGAGCCAGCCGCCGTCGACGGGAAGGTTGATGCCGTTGATCGCGCGATTCTCGAGCAGGAAGCGCGATGCCTCGACGACCTCCGCCATCGTCACGAGGCGGGCAATCGGAGTGCGTGCGACGAGCGCGTCGAAGCGTTCCTTCGGCATGTCGCGCCACTGCGGGCTGTCGCCGACGATCGCGGGATGGAGGGCGTTGACGCGACGGGGTGCGAGTTCGACGACGAGCGTCCGGACGAGCCCGGTCACCGCGCCGTTCACGGTCGTCACGGTGGTGGACCCGGGATACGGACGGTCACGTGCCAGCCCTCCGTAGATGAGGACCGCCGAGTCATCGCCGAGTCGCGGTAGGAGCGCGTGGATGACCTCGGTGAAACCGACGATCTTGAGGGTGACGAGCCGCATTGCCGCGGCGATGTCGTAGTCCTTCACCGTGTTCGTGTCCCGTTCGATCGCCGCCAGGACGAGGAACTCGACCTCGCCGATCTCGGCGAGCTTCTCCGCGATCGTGTCCGGCTCGGCGAGGTCGAGGCCGATGCCGCGCGTCGAGCCTCCGATCTCAGCAGCACACGCCTGGGCGGCGGCGGCATCGCGGCCGCCGATGACGACGTCCCGCCCCCGGCCGGCATAGAACTGCGCGAGCTCGCGACCGAGACCGCGAGTCCCGCCGACGACAACGACACTTCCGGGCATCAGGCGGTCGCGGCGTGCTCCGCGCACCAGTCGGGCAGGAGGCCGCCCGCGGACAGGATGTGATTCCGCGACTCCTCGAGCTTCCCGACCACCGACTTCATGTCGACGCCGAGGAGCTGGCCGCCGCGCTTCATCGCGTTGCCCGCGACGTAGACCGAGTCGACGTTCGACGTGTCCGCGAACGTGACGATCGTGCCCTTGGGGTCGAGCACAGGCGCCGTGTTGATCACGTCGGTCTTCAGCAGCACGATGTCCGCCTGCTTGCCCGGCTTGAGCGACCCGACCCTGTCCTCGAGCATGATCGACCGCGCGCCGTCGATCGTCGCGAACTCGAGCACGTCGGTGTGGGTGAGCTTCGGAGCGAACGCGATGTCCGGCGTGTCGGTGAATTCGAGGATCCGGTCGTACGCGAGCGCGGTGCGCATCTGAGTGAACATCTCGCCGGGGACGCTCGATACGACGTCGACGCTCAGCGACGGGCGGACGCCGCGGGCGAGCATCTTGCCGGTCGGAGGCGGCCCGTGCCCCATCAGCATCTCGACGTACGGCGCGATCGAGGCTTTCCCACCGCTCTCGGCGATCCAATCGAGCTCTTCGTCCGTGAGGTCTGTCATGTGGATGTAGCAGACGTCAGGCCCCATCAGCCCGAGGTCGTGCATGTCCTTCACAGGCGTGTAGTGGAGGGTGTGGAGGCGCATGCCGACGTGAACGCTGATGAGGATTCCGAGCTCGCGGGCGAGCGCCCAGTCGTGCTTCGCCACGTCGAAGTTCACGTTGCCGGGTTGCCGCGCCGCCATTGCAAGGGTGATCAGGCCGTCGTCGGACGAGAAGTACGTCTCCCGTATGCGGCGGATGTCCTCGGGGTGGTTCAGCTCGCTGAACGACCACCACTCGCCGCCTGTCGGCATCCCGTGTGCGTAGACCGCACGGATGCCGGCATCCTTCAACCCCTGGATCGCGGCGTCGGAGTGATCGGGCGTGTTGCTGATGTGCGACCAGTCCAGCAGGGTCGTGACGCCTGCATTCAGCGCTTCGAGCGAGCCGGCGTAGTCCCCGATGTGCACGTCCTCCGGGCGGTAGTAGCCGCCGACCTGGCCGAGCATGACGGCGAAGTAGTGGTCGAGCGTGCACGAGGGAAGCACTCCACGAACCGGCGTCTGCCACGTGTGCCGATGGGTGTCGATGAAACCCGGCATGACGATCATCCCGGAGGCATCGACCTCCTCCGCGTCCGAGACGCCGAGGTCCCGGCCGATGTCGACGATCTTCCCGTCCTCGACGAGGACTTCCCCGCGCGCGATGTCGCCGACGTCGGGGTCCATCGAGACGACAAAGCCGTTGCGGAACAGAAGCCGTTGCGAGCTCATGCCTCACTCCTTGCTCTCCGGAGATGGACCGTGGTGGCGGCGCGCCCGAGCCCGTTCCGGCAACCCTGTCCTCGCGCCGGCCGCATGTACAGCGACCATAAACGTTCGTC
>DASXDB010000189.1:0-2555 GCA_036490895.1 Gaiellaceae bacterium | reverse complement strand
GAACTACGAGTGCTTGCGAGCCGTCGCCTTGCCGCCCTTGCGGCCGGCAGCCTTCTTCTGAGCCGTCGTGCCGCCTTGCGACGACGACGAGCGCGACGAGCCCGAGTGCGAATGCTCTCCACCGTGCCTCGACGCGTCGGGCGAGTTCGCGATGCGAGCTGCGCGCTCCTTGGACATTCCCTTGTCCTTGAGCGCTTCGTACTGCTTCTCGTTCTTGACGTTTGCGCGTTTGTTCGGCATGCACGTCTCGTCCCCCGTCGGCCGCGTGCGAAACACGTGGTCCGCTCAGCCCGAATCGACGAGCTGTGCAGCCAGGCGCAGATCTGCGGCAAGCCCCCCCTCCGCCTCCGCGCGCTCCGTGCGATCACGGATCCGCACGATCGCGGACGGATGCACCGTGGCAACGACGTGCCGTGCAAATTCCGTGTCGTCGATCGGGCGGCCGCGCTCGCGGGTGACCCGAAAGCCGGTTCCGAGAAGTGCCTGGGCGGCTGTGGCGCCGAGGAGCACGAGCACACGTGGCTGGACGACCGCGAGCTCTCCGTCGAGCCACTGACGGCATGCGGCGACCTCCGCTCGGTTCGGCTTGTCGTGGATTCGGCGCTTGCCCCGCGCGCGCCACTTGAAGTGCTTGACCGCGTTGGTGACATAGACGCGTTCCCGGTCGATGCCGGCCGCTGCGAGCGCGTCGTCGAGAACTCGTCCGGCCGGGCCGACGAACGGCTGCCCGGCGAGGTCTTCCCGGTCGCCCGGCTGCTCGCCGACCAGCATGAGCTCCGCGTTCGCCGGGCCTTGGCCGAACACGGTCTGCGTCGCGTTGCGCCACAGGTCGCAGGCACGGCAGTCGGCCGCGTCGTGCGCCAGGGAGTCGATCTTCGAGGCCGCGCTCATTCGACCAGCCCTCGTACCGCCGACGCGTTCCGCGGCGCGAAGCCCTCCCAGTCGTTGTTGAAGTAGGCATAGACCTCTCCCCGCCTCGCCCACGCCGCGAGCGTGTGAGCCCAGTCTGCGAGCTCCGCGTCGGAGTAGTTCCCGCGCCGTCCTCGCCTGCCGTGGTGGAAGCGAACGAACGCGAAGTCGGCGGTCGGCTCGGGACGATCGGGGCCTGGTGAACCGGGACGGTTGCCGACGACCAACGCGACGTCGTGCGCCTCGAGCAGCTCGAGCGGCGCCCGGGCAAACCAGCTCTCGTGTCGGAACTCGACCGCATGCCGAAGGTCGGCCGGCAATGCGTCGAGCGCCTCCTTCAACCGATCGTCGTCACGGACGAAGGTCGGTGGAAGCTGCCAGAGGAGCGGGCCGAGCTTCCCCGCGTCGGCGAGCGGCGCGATCCGCTCGAGGAGCAGCGGCAGATGGACGTCGATATCGCGTAGCCGCTTCACATGCGTCAGATAGCGGCTGACCTTCACTGCGAACAGGAACTCCGGTGGTGTCTGCTCGGCCCAGCGTGCAACCGCGTCGCGGCGCGGCAACCGATAGAAGGTCGAGTTCACCTCGACCGTGTCGAAGTGCTCGGCGTAGTAGGAGAGCCACCGCCGCGCCGGGCAACGGGGCGGGTAGAAGACGCCGTCGCGCCAGTGAGCGTAGTTCCACCCGGAGCAGCCGACCCGAACGCGGTGCACCTCGGTTGACTGCCCACGCCGACGGCCGGTCACACACAATGTCGGGCGTGGATCTCGACGAGGCGCTCGACCAGCTCTACGACGCCGCGCCGGAGGAGTTCGTCGCCGTCCGCACGCGGCTCGCAAAGGAGCTGAAGGCTGAAGGTCACCGCGACCACGCCGACGAGGTGGGCAAGGTTCGCAAGCCGATCGTGGCCGCCTGGGCGCTCAATCGGCTGGCGCGCGACCAGCGACGCGACATCGATCTATTGCTCGACAGTGGCCACCGTCTGCGCTCCGCACAGGCGGGTGTGCTTCGCGGCGAAGCGCGGGAGCTCTTCGAGCAGGCGCAACGGACCGAGCGTGAGGCGATCGGGCGGCTCGTGCGCGCAGCCGAGCAGCTGCTCACCGAGCGAGGCGGCAGTTCGCCCGCCGTTCGCGAGCAGATCGCCGTGTCGCTTCATGCTGCCGCGATCTCGGAACAGGGACGCGCGCTCCTCGCGGCCGGCCGATTCACGCAGCCGCTCACGGTCGAAGGATTCGAGGCGCTCGCCGGGCTCGCCGCTCCGCCGTCGAAGCGTCCGGTGAAGCCGAAACCGTCCCGCAGCGCCGAGGAGTTGAAGGAAGCGCGCGCGGAGCTCGCCGAGGCGCGGAAGCGGTTGCGCCAGGCCGAGCGCACGGCCCACGAGGCCCACAAGTTCGCCGCGCAGGCCGAGGTCACCGTCGACGAAGCAGCGGAGGCGGTTCGGAAAGCCGAGGAACGGCTCCGCGGCTCCGCGAGGTAGTTGCGGTTCGTCCTCTCGCTTCCTTGCCGCTCAGTACGGATGGAGGGATTCGAACCCCCACTGGCCGGTTTCTGAGACCGGTGCCTCTGCCTGATTGGGCTACATCCGCACGATGAGCCGCCGGCCGTCGTCCTTGGCGGGCGGCTCGTCGTTCGTCACGCGACCGCGC
>DASXDB010000188.1:0-5126 GCA_036490895.1 Gaiellaceae bacterium | reverse complement strand
CGGCATCCGCCGCGAGATCGCGCGGATGACGCTGCTGAAGCTGATCGAGGACGGGCGCATCCACCCGACGCGGATCGAAGAGATGTACTACATGTCGAAGGCCGAGCTGGACGAGCACATTCGCCAGGCCGGCGAGCAGGCCGTCTACGAGGCGAACTGCGGCGAGATCCACGAGGAGCTCGTGAAGATCCTCGGCCGGCTCCGGTACCGCACGAGCTACGGCCAGAACGTGCTCAAGCACACCCTCGAGGTCGTACAGCTCTCCGGGATCATGGCGGCGGAGGTCGAGGCGTCGGTCAAGACGACGAAGCGCGCCGCGCTGCTGCACGACCTCGGCAAGGCGATGACGCACGAGATCGAGGGGTCGCACGCGGTGATCTCGACCCAGCTGGCGCGCCGGTACGGCGAAGGGCCGGCGGTGTGCCACGCGATCGAGGCGCATCACTACGAGGTGCAGCCGCAGACCGTCGAAGCGGTGCTGCTGATCGCGGCCGACGCGATCTCGGCGTCGCGGCCCGGCGCGCGCGGCGAGAGCCTCGAACACTACGTCAAGCGGCTCGAGTCGCTCGAGCAGCTGGCCGCCGGCCACCCGGGCGTCGAGAAGGTCTACGCGCTGCAGGCGGGGCGCGAGATCAGGGTGCTCGTGAAGCCGCACGAGGTCGACGACGACGGAGCGGTGCTCCTCTCGCACGAGATCGCGCGCGAGATCGAGAGCCATCTCGAGTACCCAGGGCAGATCAAGGTGACGGTGATCCGCGAGAGCCGCGCGGTCGACGTCGCGTCCAACAAGCTCGAGGCGCGTCGCGTGACGCCGGTCGAACGCCTCGACGTCGCCTGATCACGCGAGGCGCTCGAGCCAGTGATGGCCCGGGTGCACGAGCGCGATCCAGCCTCGCAGGAGGGCGCGGCGTGACGGTCCGAGTAGCGGCAGCACGTCCTCGAAGTCGCCGTCGTCCTTCGGCCGCGCGGCCTTTGCCTTGAAGAGCAGCGCGACCTCGGGACGCACGTAGGGGATCCCGTCGGCTGTGCGCTCGATGAGCTCGGCGTACGGGAGGCGAATCGTCTCGTTGCGCCGGCAGACCCACTCGCCGCCGGCAGACGGCTCGCGGAAGACGTCGATGCGCCACTCGAACGCCGCCGCGTCGAGGCCCCAGGTCTGGTGCGTCTCGGCGAATCGCTCCTTCGACTCCGCGACCGCGGTGACGTCGCCGTCGCCGACCGCGTAGAACTCGAGGTCGGCGAGCCGCGCCTGGATCTGCCCGAACCCCTGGGCGGGTGCGGCGATCTCGAGGTCCTCGTGCTCGCGCCGCTCGTAGCCGACGAACAGGTCGATCGCCCAGCCGGCGGCGACGCACCAGGGAATTGCAAGCCCCTCGAGCCGTTGCGCGGCCCCGTCGGGGCGCCATGGCCGCCAGTCCGCGTCGTCCCAGCGCACGAGGAGCAACGGTACCCTGCGGGCCGTGAAGCGCTACCACGTCACGACGTTCGGATGCCAGATGAACGCGCACGACAGCGAGCGCATCAAGGGAATGCTCGAGGAGCTCGGGCTCGGCGAGGCGACGAGCGCGGACGAGGCCGACGTCGTCGTGTTCAACACGTGCACGATCCGCGAGAAGCCCGACACGAAGCTCGCTGCGTATCTCGGTGAGGCGGCTGCCCGGAAGCGGGAGGACCCGGACCGCGTGATCGCAGTCGGCGGCTGCTACGCCGAGGCGCAGCGCGAGCGCATCTTCGAGCTGTACCCGGCCGTCGACGTCGCGTTCGGGCCGGGATCGATCACACACCTCGGCGAATGGCTCGGCGCCGGAGGCGTCGGGGTCGCGCGCGGCAGCTTCGGCCTCGACGAGCGGAGGTTCGCCGCCGAGTTGCCGATGCACCGCGAGCGATCCGTCCAGGCGTGGGTCCAGGTCTCGATGGGCTGCAACTCCGTGTGCTCCTACTGCATCGTCCCGGCCGTCCGGGGACGCGAGCAGAGCCGCCGCCCCGGCGAGATCGTCGCCGAGGTCACGCGCCTCGCGACACAGGGCGTGAAAGAGATCACGTTGCTCGGTCAGAACGTCAATTCGTGGGGCCGCGACCTGCTGCCGGAGATCGACACCGAGTTCGGCGAGCTGCTCCGCGCGTGCGACTCCATCGCAGGCATCGAGCGCATCCGCTTCACGAGCCCACACCCGAAGGACTTCCGCGACCCGGTGATCGCCGCGATCGCCGAGTGCGACTCGGTGTGCGAGCAGGTGCATCTGCCGCTGCAGTCCGGCTCGTCTCGCGTGCTCAAGGCGATGCGCCGGACCTACACGCGCGAGCGCTACCTCGCACTCGTCGAGAAGATGCGCGCAGCGATCCCAGACCTGGCGATCGGCACCGACATCATCGTCGGCTTCCCGGGCGAGACCGAGGCCGACTTCGCGCAGACGCTCGAGGTCGTGGCGGAGGTCCGCTACGACAGCGCATTCACGTTCGTCTACTCGCCTCGCGCCGGCACCGAGGCGGCTGCGATGCAGGAACAGGTGCCGCACGAGGCGAAGATCGAGCGAATGGAGCGATTGGTGGAGACGATCCAGAGGATCGCGCGTGAGCGGAACAACGCCCGCATCGGCCGCGTGGAGGAAGTGCTGGTCGAAGGAGCGTCGCGCACGGATCCGACCCTTCTGCGCGGCCGGACACGCCGCAACACCACGGTCAACTTCGCGGGCAGTGGAGCTCCAGGCGAGCTCGTCGAGGTCCTGATCGAAGGCGCCACCTCGACCACCCTGCGCGGCGTCGAGGCGCATCCTTCACGAACGCCCGTCGGATTGGACGCATGCGCGTCCTGATCACCGGCTCCTCGGGGCAGATCGGCACCAATCTCGGCCTCCGGCTGCTCGCCGACGGGCACGACGTGTTCGGCGTCGACAAGCGCGAGAACGGATGGACGGACGCGTTCCCGACGCTGCTCCAGGACCTGGCCGGCCACTACCCGGCGTTCAAGGGCGGGATCGGCGGGGTCGAGTACCGCGAGGTGGACCTCGTCGTCCACCTGGCCGCGCACGCGAAGGTCCATCAACTCGTTCGTGAGCCGCATCGTGCGCTCGAGAACGCGATCATGACCTTCAACGTCCTCGAGTACGCGCGCGGGGTCGGCCTGCCGCTCGTGTTCTCCTCGACCCGCGAGGTGTACGGCGACGTGCACCGGTTCGAGGAGTACGCGGAGGAAGCTGCCGACTTCGCGTACACGGAGAGCCCGTACTCGGCCTCGAAGATCACGAGCGAGGCCTTCATCTACTCCTACGCGCGCTGCTACGGGCTCGACTACCTCGTCTTCCGCTTCTCGAACGTGTACGGGCGGTACGACAACGACCTCTGGCGCATGGAGCGCGTGTTGCCGCTCTTCATGCATCAGCTCTCCCGCGGCGAGGGCATCACCATCTTCGGCGGTGACGAGAAGGTCCTCGACTTCACGTTCATCGACGATTGCGTCGACGGCATCGCGCGCGGCGTGTACGCGCTCGCGGAGAAGCGGGTGCGCAACCAGACGGTCAACCTGGCTTACGGCCAGGGCAACACGCTCGTGCGTGCAGCCGAGCTGATCGCGTTCGAGCTCGGCGTCGACCCGCAGGTCGAGATCGCTCCGTCGCTGCTCGGTGAGGTCACGCACTACGTGGCGGACGTCAGCAAGGCGCGCGAGCTGCTCGGCTGGACGCCGCAGACCCCGCTCGCCGAAGGCATCCCACGCTCCGTCGGGTGGTTCAAGGAATGGCGCGCCGCGCATCCGGAGGAAGACCGGCCGTTCGAGCGGACGCGCTTCGCCGGCGAGGTCGAGCATGGCTTCAAGCAGCCCGCGCGCACCGGCGCCTGAGCGCGTCCTCGCACTCTTCGGCCCGACCGCCTCGGGCAAGACGGCAGTGGCGGGAATCCTGCGTGAACAGCTCGGCGCCGAGGTGATCTCCGCCGACTCGGCCGCGCTCTACGCGGGACTGCCGACCCTCACGGCTGCGCCCGACTACCCCGCGCACCTCGTGGGTGTCGTTCCCCTCACGGATGACGTCTCGGTCGGCCGCTACCAACAGCTTGCGCATGCGGCGATCGACGAGGCCCACGTACCGCTTGTCGTCGGCGGCACCGGCTTGTACTTCCGGGCGGCGCTCTCAGAGCTCGCGATCCCGCCGCGAGGGAGGCGCGCGCACTGGCGGGAGGAGGTCGACCGGCTCGGGCCGGAGGCGGCGCACGCGCTGCTCGCGCAACGTGACCCGGCCGCCGCGGCCCGCGTGCACGCGAACGACCGGCGCCGCGTCGTGCGCGCGCTCGAGCTCGCCGAAGCGGGCCACTCGCTCGCGCCGGCGGACGATCGTCTCTGGACCGACGATACGCGCCATCCGACGACGATCGTCGCGCTCGACCTGCCGCTCGACGAGCTCGACCGGCGCATCGCGATCCGCACGGCGGCGATGGCGGCCGCCGGCGCCGCCGACGAAGCGGCGCGCGCCTGGGCGCAGCCGCTCTCCGACACGGCGCGCAGCGTGCTCGGTCTCGAGGAGTTCGCCACGCTGCCGCTCGACGAGGCCGTCGAGCGCGTGACCGTTGCAACCGGGCGACTCGCCCGCTACCAGCGCAAGTGGCTGCGCCGCATGCCCGGCGTCGTTACGCTCGACGCGAACCGGCCCCCGAAGGAGATCGCCGCTGACATCGTCACGCTGGGACGCACAGGGCAACATCTATCTCGTCACGACTGATGCGATCGGCGCCGACGACGCGCGCGCTCTCTCGGTCGACGGTGACGGCGTGCTGCAGGTCGTGGACCGCGGCGATGACTGGGTCGAGATCGTGATCTGGAACCCGGACGGCTCGCAGGCGGAGATGTCCGGCAACGGCACCCGAATTGCAGCGCGCTGGCACGGCGGCGAGGTCGTCACCGTCCGTGTCGGCCCGCGCGAGGTGCGGGCAGAGGTGCGTGAGGACGGGCTGGTGGAACAGGACCTTGGCGACGTGACGGTCTCCGAGCCGGAGGAGGTCGACGGCATCCGCCTGATCGCGGTCGACGTCGGCAACCCGCACGCCGTCGTCGAAGGCGATCCCGACGATCTGCCGCGGATCGGCTCGAGGCTCGAGGTGCACCCGCGGTTCCCGCAGCGGACGAACGTCCAGGTCGC
>DASXDB010000187.1:0-11003 GCA_036490895.1 Gaiellaceae bacterium | reverse complement strand
CAACGTCTCACCCGAAACCAATCGTTCGAGGACGCCGCACTATTCCGGCCGCTCTGCGGCCGGCGGCCGCGAAGCGGCCGAGTAGTGCGGCCTCTGCGATCCCATTCGTTTCCGGTCAAACGTTATGAGAGGCCGCACTAGCGCCCGCTCGGAGCGGGGACACGGCGCGCGAAGTCGGTGGCCATCTCGTCGAAGGTGACCCAGCGCGCCCCTTCATGCGCGTTGATGTGCTCGATGAACCGCTCGAGCATCAGCAGCACCTGAGGTCGTCCGCTGACGTCGGGATGGATGGTGATCGGGAAGACCGCGTAGTCGTACTCGCGGTAGACGTAGTCGAACTGGTCGCGCCAGAGCTCCTCGAGGTGCCGCGGGTTGACGAAGCCGTGGCTGTTCGGCGACGTCTTGATGAACATCATCGGCGGCAGGTCGTCGAGGTACCAGCTGCCGGGGATCTCGATCAGGTCGGTCTCCTCGCCCTTCTCGAACGGCTTCATCCACCTGTCCGCGGGCTGCGCGTAGTCGATCGGCGTCCAGCTGTCCCCCACGCGGACGTAGTAGGGGTGGAAGTCGTCGTGCATCAGGCTGTTGTCGTAGGCGAGGCCGTGCTCGAGCAGCAGCGAGTTCGTGATCTGGGAGAACTCCCACCACGGCGCGACGTAGCCGGTCGGGCGCCGGCCGCTCGCGCGCTCGAGCACCTCGATGCTCCTGGCCAGGACGGCGCGCTCCTGGTCGGCGGACATGGCGAGCGGGTTCTCGTGCGAGTAGCCGTGCAGGCCGATCTCGTGTGCCGCCTCGACGACCAGCGCGGTCTCTTGCGGGAAGCTCTCGGCGGTGTGGCCCGGGATGAACCACGTGCTCTTGAGGCTGTACTTGTCGAACAGCTTCAGGAGACGGGGCATGCCGACCTCGGCGGCAAAGACGCCGCGCGAGATGTCGCAGGGAGAGTCCTCGCCTCCGTACGAGCCGAGCCAGCCGGCGACCGCGTCGCAGTGGACACCGAAGGCACAGAGGATCTCCTTGCTCATGGCGCTCCTTCCGTGTTTCTTGAACGTCCGACCAGCCGCGATCGGCTGAGTAGACTCGGTCGCCGGTGAAAATAGTCGTAACGAACCTCAAGGGCGGCGTCGGGAAGACGACGACCACGCTGTATCTCGCGGCCGTCGCCGCCTCCCGGGGCCATGGTCCCGTGGTGGTCGTCGACGCCGACCGGCAGGCGTCCGCGGCGGAGTGGCTCGAGGAGCGGCCGATCGAGGACGTCGACGTGGTCGAGGCGCCGTCCGAGCGCACGATGGCGCGCGCGATGGCGATCGAGGAAGGGACCGTGGTGGTGGACCTGCCGCCGGGCGATGAGCGGCTGGTGCAGGCGGCGATCGGCGCAGCCGACGTCGTTGTCATCCCGACCCGCGCCGGCGGCGTCGAGTTCGGACGAGTCGCCTACACGGTCGAGCTGATCCCGTCGAGGACGCCGCGAGGCATCGTCATCACCGCCGCCCGCCTCGGGACGAACGACCTTCAGGAGACGATCGACTGGTGGAAGAACGAGAACGTCCCGATCTGGGGCGTCGTCCCGGAACGGGTCGGCATCGCCGCGGGGCCGGAGGCACGGCTGTATCGCGACGGCCTCGACGAATACGGCAAGGTGCTGCGCCGCGTCATGCGCTCGCGCTAGGACGGCGTGATCACGGTCAGCTTCCGGTTGCTGCTCGGCGACCCGAGGTAGTACCCAGGTCCAGCGGGGCCGCTCTGACTGTACGCGCTGTACGGCGCCTCGTACTGGATGCCGGTCGTGGGGTCGCGGAGGAGGTCGGTGCCGTTGAGCGCGTGGTCGAATCCGGCGACCTGCCGCGAGAAGCCGGCGAGTTGCTGCTGCGTGCGCAGGATCGCCTGCAGGTCCTGCGTGAAGCTGTGCTGGATGCCGTAGGTGATCCAGATCAGACCGCCGTTCAGCGAGTTCCAGAGCGCCGGCGCTGCGAGCGCGATCCGCAGGGCACCGCTCGTGACACCCCCGCCCGTGTCGCTGATCACCCGGACGAGCCCGTGCACCTTCTTGCCGCCGACGGTGCCGAGGAACTCGGTGACGACCTCCTCCTGCTTCGCGCCGGTCACCGTGGTCGTCGTCGGGTACGTCGCGGTCGACAGCACCGTCTTGATGCTGATGCCGAGCTTCCCGAACGAGTAGCGCAACAGCGACTGTGCGTCCGTTACGCCGGTCGAGCTGCCGAGGAACGGTCCGGCGAGGATGAAGTTCGCCGACGCGTCGTGGCCGTCGTCGAGGAACAGCTCGTCCGACGTCTCGTTGCCGACCGTCCAACCAACCGGAAGCGTGTACCCGAACGCCTGGTCCTGATGGAACCGCGACAGCGTCCCGGGCTCCGGCCCGTAGCACGCGGCGACCGACGCGAGCTTCGCCCGCAGGCCGCCGAGCTGCGTCGTGGGCGCCCAGTACGCGCTCACGACGCCGAGCCGGGCGCCGTGCGCGGTGTGAACCGTCACGAAGGAGACGCGTGCGGCACCCGCGAGCGACGTCGTGCCCACGCGGCCGGTGACGGTGGCAGTCGTCGACGAGGTGAGACGAAACGTCAGGACGTTCCCGCTGCGCTTCGCGTTTCCGGCGAACACGGCGAGCATCCGCGAGAGGAACGACCGCGCCGACTGCCCGCTGCCGACGAACGCCGTCTGGACGACGGCCTCGGTCCGTTCGCTGTAGTCGGGGAACACGACGATCAGCCCACCGACACTCGACAGGTACCAGCCGGTCGGTACCCCGACGCGGAAGCCGTCGAAGCGGTCGTGCACGATCGGGTCGTGGCACGACCCAGCGCTCGACGCAGCGATCGAATGGTGCTCGGTCGCCGCAGACGTCCCCGCGACACCGACAAGGAGCGCGACACAAGCCACCAGCACGATTCTCATTCCCAGTCCTCTCGCTGCGGATGAGCTCCGATCATCTCGCATCCGGCGCCTGTCCGGCCGGCGAGCGAGCCGCGTCGCACGCTCGGGCGAGCGCTGCGTCGACCGAGGCGAGCGTGAGCCCGTCGACCTCGACGATCTTCGTCCGCGCCGAGCGGCCGGCAACCACCGCGATCCGGCGCTTGGGCAACCCGAGCACGTCCGCGAGCACCCGAACGATCTCCTCGTTCGCCTTGCCGCGCTCGGGCACGGCCGCGACGCTCACCTTCCAGCCGTCGAGATAGCGGCCTGTGACCGCCGTCCGGCTCGAGCCCGGAGAGACCCGGAGCATGATCCGCGCCGTCACAGGAACCTGCGCTCGGCGCGGCGGGCCTCCTCGTACTCGCGGCGCGCGGCCTGAACGGCTGTGAGCTCCGACACCTCCGCCACTGGCACGTCCCACCAGCTCTCGTACGACGGCACGCCTTCATAGCGGTCGACCTCGACGACGATCACCCTGACCCCGTCGCTGTCGCGGGCACGAACGAGCGCCTCGCGGAGCTCGGGGATCGTACCGACGCGTTCCGCCCAGGCGCCGAGAGACGCGGCGTTCGCGGCGAGGTCGAGCGGCAGCGTGGGCGGCGGGTCGTCGTCGCCGTCGAGCACAGGCCGTTCGCCGTCGACGTAGCGGTACTGCGTGCCGAAGCCCTGCAAGCCCAGTGAGCGCGAGAGGCCGCCGATCGAGTTGAAGCCGTGGTTGTCCACGAGCACGACGGTCAGCTTCAGACGCTCCTGGACGGCGGTGACGAGCTCGCCCGGCATCATCAGGTACGAGCCGTCGCCGACAAGCACCACCACCTCGCGGTCGGGCGCAGCCAGCTTGACGCCGATGCCGCCCGCGATCTCGTAGCCCATGCATGAGTAGCCGTACTCCACGTGGTAGCCCTTCGGGTCGCGCGTCCGCCACAGCTTGTGGAGATCGCCCGGCATCGCGCCGGCCGCGCACACGACGACATCCGTGGGCGCCGCCGCGTCGTTCACCGCGCCGATCACCTCGCTCTGGGCGGGCAGCGGCTCGCGCCCGAGCGCATACAGGCGCGCAACCTCGGTGTCCCACTCCACGTTCAGCTCTCTCGCCTCGGCGCGGTATGCATCGTCGACCGCGTGACCGCGGAGGCCCTCTGTGAGCAACTCCAGGGCGACGCGCGCGTCGGCGTTGACGCGAGTACCGCCGTGCTTCGCAGTGTCGAGCTCTGCGACATTGACGTTCACGAAGCGAACCGAGGGATCCTGGAAGGCAGTCTTCGAGGCGGTGGTGAAGTCGCTGTAGCGCGTGCCGATCCCGATCACGAGATCGGCCGCCGCCGCAAACCGGTTCGCGGCGAACGTCCCGGTCGCGCCGACCGCGCCGAGGTTCGACGGGTGGTCGTACGGCAGCGAGCCCTTGCCGGCCTGTGTCTCGCCGACCGGGATGCCGGTCGCCTCGCAGAACGAGCGCAGCTGCTCCGTCGCCTCGGCGTAGATGACGCCGCCGCCGGCGATCACGAGCGGCCGCCGCGCGGCGCGAATCGCGTCGACCGCGGCCGCGAGCGCCGACGGGTCGGGCGCCTGCCGGGGAACGCGCCACGTGCGGTCGGCCAGGAGCTCCTCCGGGCAGTCGAACGCCTCGGCCTGGACGTCCTGCGGGAAGGCGAGCGTGACGGCGCCGGTCTCTGCGGGGCTCGTGAGGACGCGCATCGCCGCGAGCGCAGCCGGGATCACCTGCTCGGGGCGTGAGATCCGGTCGAAGTACCGCGAGACGGGACGGAACGCGTCGTTCACCGACACATCGCCTGCCCACGGAACCTCGAGCTGCTGCAGCACGGGGTCCGGCCCGTGCCCCGCGAAGACGTCGCCCGGGACGATCAGCACGGGCAGCCTGTTGATCGTCGCGAGCGCCGCTCCCGTGACCATGTTCGTGGCCCCGGGCCCGATCGAGCTCGTGCAGACGAACGCGCCGAGGCGGTTCCGCATCCGCGCGTACGCGACTGCGGCATGCACCATCGCCTGCTCGTTCCGTCCCTGGTGGTAGCGGAGGAGGTCCGGATGCTGGAGCAACGCCTGACCGACGCCGGCGACGTTGCCGTGGCCGAAGATGCCGAAGCAACCGCCGAAGAACCGGTGGCGAACGCCGTCGCGCTCCACGTTCTGCGCCGCGAGGAAGCGCACGAGCGCCTGCGCCGCGGTCAACCGGATGGTGCTCACGATGCTCCTCTCGATCCGAGTGCTGTCTTTGCCGCCTCGGCGGCGACGAGCGCCGCGACCGCGTCCGCGGGTCCTGCGCCCTGGTGCGGTGCGCCGCGCACGAGCTCGACGAACGCGGCGTCCTGCGCGGCGATCCCCTCCGCGAACGCACGGTCGGAGTCCGGCGGCCAGAGGAACCGGCACTCCTCCACGTCCTTCGTCCCGTGGACGCCGACCCGGCACATGTCGCCGGGCGGGAAGCGGCGGCCGAGCGACACGACGGCGAGCCCGCCGCCGGAGAGCGCGAACACGGCCTCGACGCTTTCCGGGTCGCCCTCGACGGGCGGATCGACGCCCGCGGTCGCGGCCGCGACGGCGGAGCAGGTGAGCTCCTCCCCGGTCAGCCAGCGGATCTGGTCGAGCTCGTGGACGCCCATGTCGATGAGGATGCCACCGCTCTCGGCCCGGAACGACACCGGCGGGGGCCGCTTGTCCCACTGCTCGCTGCGCACGAGCAGTACGGCGCCGAGCTCTCCCGCCTCGATCCGGTCGCGCAGGCTTCGCAGCGCGGGGACGAACCGCCGCCAGTAGCCGATCTGCAGCGCCGTTCCGGTCTCTGCGGAGCGTTCGAGCACCGCCCGCGCCTCGGCGGCGGTTGTGCCGCACGGCTTCTCGCAGAGCGTCGGCACGCCCGCGCCGAGCAGGCGCGACGCGATCTCCCCGTGGCGGGTCGAGGGAGCGGCGACGACCGCACCGTCGGGTGCGCCGTCTGCGAGCAGCGCGTCGACGTCGACATGTGTCGCGCCCGGAGCGACCGGGTCGACGACCGCGACGACCTCGACGTCCGGGAGGGTCTCGAGCACCGACATGTGCACGCGGCCCATGCGCCCCGCGCCGACGACCGCGATCCGCACCGGCCGGCTCATCGGAGGCTCGGATCGATGACGACCTTCACCGCGGCGTCCGTCTGCGAGAGCTCGAGCGCCTCGGCGGCATGCGCGAGGCCGAAGCGATGGGTGACGATCGCCTCGAGCGGCAGCAGGTCGAGGCTCTGCGTCATCAGCTCGAGGACGGGCGCATACGACGACGCCGTCTCGCCCCCCACTCCGAGCACGCACACGTTCCGCGTGCAGATGTCGGAGCTCGGGTTGACGCTCACCGAGCCGAGGTCGACGAACGCGCCTGCCTCGACCACGACGCCGCCGAACCGCGCGAGCCGCATTGCCTGGGGAAACGTCTCGGGCACCCCGGAGCAGTCGACGACGACGTCGGCGCCGAGGCCGCCGGTGTGCTCGAGCACGCGCGCGCGCCGCTCGTCGAAGTCCGTCTCCTCGACGTTGAGCGTCAGCGTCGCGCCGAGCTCCTTCGCGAACGCGAGCCGTGACGGCAGGCGGTCGATTGCGATCAGCTTTCCGCAGCCGGTGAGGCGTGCCTTGACGAGGTGGCAGAGGCCGAGCGGGCCGGCGCCGACGACGGCGACGCTGTCGCCGAAGGACGTCCCGCCGAGGCCGGGAGCGAGCATGCGCGCCGTGTCGAGCCCGTGCGTGACCGACATCGGCTCCGTCAGGACCGCCACCTCGTCGGGAAGCTCGTCCGGGACGCGGAAGATCGGCGTCCCAGGCAGCAGCACCATGTGCTCCGCCCACCCGCCGTGCAGGTGCGGGGGCTCGCTGCACCCGAGACTGTTGCCGTAGTCGTCGAGGTGCTCGCAGAAGTAGTACGGAGCTCCCACCAGGCAGTAGTGACACCGCCCGCACGGGACGTTGGCGCCGGGAACGATGCGGTCGCCGGGCGTCAACGGGCGTCCGTCGCTCGCGAGCGCGCCGCCGTCGCCGACCGCCTCGACGATCCCGACGTTCTCGTGCCCGCAGACGAGCGGGTAGCCGAGGTCACGCTCGTGCGCCGTCCCTGCGTACTGCTTCGTCTCACCCCGATAGGTGTGCTTGTCGGTGCCGCAGACGCCGGAGAGGAGGACGCGCATCAGCACCTCTCCCGCTCGAGGCTCTGGACGCGGGAACTCCGCCAGCTCGAGCTGTCCGGGTCCGCGCATCACCGCGGCGAGGGTCATTCCTTGTCCGGGTCCGGCAGCATCACGTCCCGGACGACCGCCACGAGGTCCTGATACGACGCGATGAACCCGCGCAGCGTTCGCCGGGTGGCGCCGAACGTGTCGAACTCGTCGACCGAGAGGCCGTCCGGCTCGTAGGCGCGGTGGAACTCGGGGAGCTTCGCCTCGAGCTCCGACAGGATGCCCGCAGGCACCGGGTCGTCGAAGCGCGGCACGACGTCGATGTCGGACGCGTTGACCAGAAGCTGCCACTTGTACGGGATCGTCAGCACGATGTCGCCGCCGATCAGCTGCGACCAGTGCAGGTGGTTGCGATAGGCAGCTGCGAGCAGTCGCGTGCGGTAGCCGCGTTCGTGGTAGATGCCGTACGCGCGCTTGATGCAGGCGATCCCCGCCCAGTTGACGACGCCGGGCGTGAGCAGCACGCCGAGCTTGTCTGCATGCACCTGCAGCCAGTCGTCGAGACGGCCGATCATGATCGTGCAGACGGGCGACATCGTGCTCACGTCCTCGCCCGCCTCCTCGCGCCGGCGCAGGCCGCGCTCGACGGCCTCCGCGACGGCGAGCGCCTGCGGCACGGTGAAGCAGACCGTGGCGTTGACGCTGATTCCCGCCGCGGTCATGTCCTCGAGCGCCCGGACTCCGGCCCGCGTCACCGGTGCCTTCACCTGCATGTTCGGGGCGAGCCCGGCGAACCGAATCGCCTGCTCGGTGATCTTCGCCGCGTCCCGGTACAGCTTCGGGTTCGTCTGGATCGAGAGACGGCCCTTGCGCCCGTGCTCGCGCTCGAAGACCGGCAGCAGGAGCTCGGAGCCCTTGACCGCCATCTCCTCGATCAGCTGCCACGTGATGTCGTCCTCGGTCGCGACCGGCCGCTCCGCGATCATCTCGTGCATCCGGTCGCGCCAGAGGTGCATCTCCTTGCGCAGCACCTCGCCGACGATCGTCGGGTTCGAGGTCGCGCCGACCGCCCCATGTCCGATCGCGTACTGGAGCTCCTCGATCGAACAGGAGTCGTTCCAGTAGTCGGTCGCAGTCGTCGCGACCGTCTCGTGGAGCGGGCTCTTCACGTCGGTCTGCGTGGCCATGTCGCTCCTCCTTCGTCCGTGTCAACCCGGCGGTGCCGTCGTCTCGCGCACGACCAGCTCCGGTTCGAGCAGCACGTGCCTGAGCGACGAGCTCACCAGTCCGTCGATTCGATCCATTAATAGCTGCATCCCGGTCTCCGCCATCTGCTCGCGCGGCTGAGCGACCGTCGTCAGTCCGATCCGCGAGAGCCCGCCGAGGTTGATCCCGTCGAAGCCGACCACCGAGACATCCTGCGGCACGCGCGCACCGAGCCGTTCCACCGCCTCGATCAGCGCGATCGCCGCGATGTCGTTCGCGGCGGCGAATCCCGTCGGGCGGCGCCCCGAGTCGAGCAGCAGCGCGAGCTCGCGCGTCGCGTCCGCGTCGTGCGCCAGCACCGCCTCGACGTCGAGCGTGAGAATCGTCGTCTCCTCGCAGCCGGCGCGTTTGCACTCGCGCAGGAAGCTCTCGTGGCGGGCGCGGTTCGTGTGCTCCTCGACGAGCGGCGAGGTGACGTACGCGAGCCGCTCGTGCCCGAGCTCGGCGAGATGCCGAACGGCGATGCCGAGCCCTTTGCTCTCGTCGACGGTCACGCAGTCCGACCGCTCTTCGAAGCAGCTGATCACCGTGACCGGGACGCCTTCGGCGTGCAGGTCGTCGATCACGGAGCGGTCGCCGCTGAACTGCAGCATCGCGATCCCCGCGACGCGTCGCTCGAGGAGCGCCTCGATCCGTGCGGCTTCGCGCTCGGGATGCCCGTCGGTGTTCGAGACCATCGTGGTGTAGCCGAGCCCGAGCGCGTGCCGCTCGAGCAGCTTGACGAGCTCGCTGTAGATCGGGTTCGTCAGGTCGCCGACGACGACTCCGATCGTGCTCGTCCGTTGCTGCACGAGCTGGCGCGCCAGCGCGTTCGGCCGGTACCCGAGCTCGTCGACCGCAGCGAGCACGCGCTTCCTCGTCTCCTCGGACACATTCGCTGCGCCGCGGATCACGTTCGACACCGTCGACTTCGACACGCCGCTGCGCCCCGCGACGTCCACGATCGTCGGACGCTGCCGGGTCACCGCCGCGCCCAGGCGGCCCGGACGATGCCCAGGTTCGCCTCCTCGACCGCCCGCACGGCGTCGAGGTCGTCGACGCGCACCGCGACGCGGTCCTGCTCGAGCACGGTCCACCCGGCGAAGTGCGCGAGCTCGGGCGTGGCGAGCACCGCCGCGAAGTCGACCTCTCCCTCGCCGAAGCCGCAGAAGAGCCCGTCGTCCCACGCCTGTTCGAGCCCGAGCTCGCCACGGCGGACCCGCCCGAGCAGCTCGCCGTCGACGTCCTTGAGATGCAAGTGCTTGATGCGCGGGCCGCAGAGCCGCACGAGGTCGAGCGGGTCGGCGCCGCCGACGAGCGCGTGCCCGGTGTCGAAGCAGATGCCGACGTCGGTGCCCGCGAGGAAGCGCTCGACCTCGTCGGCCGTCTCGACGTAGGTCGCCGCGTGATGGTGGAAGACGACGTCGACGCCGCGCGCCGTGCAGCGCTCGACGGCCTCGTTCACCCGCTCGAGCGCACGCGCGAAGGCGTCCGGAGACAGCGCCGTCCGCACCTGCTCGCCCGGCTGCCCGGCCGCCGCGATGCGCTCGTCGGTCTCGGCGTCGGCGAGCACGACCGGCCCTCGCATGCCGGTCCCGGCGAGGACGTCGATGATCGGGTCGAGCCATACCGGTAGGTCGGAGCGGTACGCGTCCCCGTCGGCCAGGTGCAGCGGTGCGAACCCGCCGACGAGCTCGAGCTCGTAGGAGGCGAGTGCTGCGCCGACCGCGGCGCCGTCGGCGCCGAAGTACCCCGGCGGCCCGAGCTCGATCCCGCTGTAGCCGAGCTCGCGCACGGTCTCGAGCATGCGCTGCGGCGGGATCAGGTCCGGGCGGTCGCTCGTCCGCTCCCACACACCCCACGTGACGGGCGCACTCGCGAGCTTCGGAGTCATGCGTGAGCCACCTCGATCGCCGCGTGCGCTCGCGCGATCGACTGGCAGAGGACAACGTCACGGAGCCCGTCCGTCCCGTCGGTACGCGCCGGCCGCCCCTCGCTCACCGCGGCGTGGAACTCGACGAGCTCGCGCTTGAAGGCCTCGTCGTAGGACACGGTCTGCACCGTCTCCCAGGCGTGGGCCGTGCCGAGCTCGCCGCCCTCCACGACGAGCTGCGTGGGCTCGTTGCGCAGGAACGGCGACGGGAAGCGGAGGCTGGCCCGTTCGTCCGGCCCATAGAAGGCCCAGTCCTGCTGGTAGCGGGCGATGCCCGGCAGGTCGATCCACACCGCCGCGCACTCGACGTCTCCGAACGAGAGTGCCGTCGTCAGGGACCGCGCGTCGGGCGAGAACCGCGCGAAGTGGAGGGCGGTCGGCTCGCCGAGCAGGCCGCGCACCCCGTTCAGCTCGTGGATCATGCTGTCGAGCAGGATCGCGCGATACACCCGTTGCGAGAGCTCGTCCGCTCCCGGGAGCGCCGCTTCGACGAGCAACGCATCGGCGGCCGCGAGCGACGCGAGCAGCTCCGCGTCGACGTCGGGCTCGCCGTGGACGAGCGGCAGGTGCGCGACGTACGGCTCGAGCGGGCTCTCCAGTGTCGTGATGCGCGCGTACGTCAGCGCCTCGCGGTCGAGCGTCGCGTGCAGCTGCTCGTACGCAGGGTCGTACCGCTTCATGTACCCGACCATGAGCACGACGTTCGACGCCGCCGCTGCGTCGATCATGCGGCGGCCCTCGTCG
>DASXDB010000186.1:0-10595 GCA_036490895.1 Gaiellaceae bacterium | reverse complement strand
TTCCATCGTAGGCAACGTTGCGGACGACATCGAGCTGTTGGGTCTTCGGGTCTCGCCCGATCTGGACAGCATCCTCTACACGCTGACCGGTCGCTCCGACGAGGGGCGCGGCTGGGGCCGGGCGGACGAGAGCTGGCGGGCGCTCGAGACCGTCAGCGAGCTCGGCGGGGACGATTGGTTCCGGCTCGGCGACCGCGACCTCGGCCTGCACCTCGTGCGCACCGAGCTCCTGCGGGGCGGCGCGACGCTGAGCGAGGCGACGACGAGAATCGCGAGGGAACTCGGTCTCGGCGCACGCCTGCTGCCCGCGAGCGACGATCCGGTGCGCACCTTCCTCGAGACGCCGGCAGGGACGTTCCCGTTCCAGACGTGGTTCGTCGCGCGTGGCCACCGCGACGCCGTCGACGCCGTCCACTACGCAGGCGCGCCCGACGCGGAGCCGGCGCCCGGCGTGCTGGAGGCGCTGCGGGCAGCAGACGTGATCCTGATCGCCCCGAGCAACCCCTATGTCTCCATCGGGCCGATCCTGGCGATCAACGAGATTCGCGCCGCGGTCGAGGAGCGGACGGTGCCGTGCGTCGCGATCAGCCCGCTGATCGGCGGGCGCGCGGTCAAAGGTCCGGCCGACCGCATGCTCGACCGGCTCGCGGGCGGAACGACGCCGGCGCACGTCGCGTCGTGCTACGCCGGGCTCGTCGATGCGCTGGTGATCGACGTCGCGGATGCGCCGGCCGAGTTGCCGCACGGCATTCGCCCCGTCGTCACCCACACGCTGATGACCGACCTCGATGCTGCGCGACAGCTCGCGGCCGCTGCGCTCGACGCGGCCGGAGCGCCGGCGTGAGGGTCGCGATCCTCGGCGGTACGGGAAGCTTCGGTTGCGCGCTCGCGGCGCGGCTCGCCGTGGTCGGCGAGGATGAGATCGTGATCGGCTCACGAGCTGCCGGCCGCGCTGCCGCGACGGCAACGGAGCTCGGCGCGCGTGTGTCCGGGGCGACGAACGAAGAGGCGGTGGGCGGCGTCGATCTGGCGGTGCTTGCCGTCAACGCCGACGCTGCGCTCGACACGGCGCGGGCAGTCGCCCGCGCGCTCGGTCGGACGCCGCTGCTCTCCGTGGCGAGTGCGATCAGCTTCGAGAAGGGGCGCGGCATGCTTCCGGATCCCGACGCGCTCAGCCTTGCCGAGCGCGTGCAGCAGATCGTCGACGCCCCGGTCGCCGCCGGCTTGCACTCGGTCGCCGCGTCGAACCTCGAGCATGCGCCCGACGAGGACGCGCTCGTGTGCGGCGACGATGAGACGGCGAAGGAGCTCGCGCTCGAGCTTGCCGGCAGGCTCGTCGGCGGCCGCGCCCTCGACGCGGGCCCGCTCGCGAGCGCCCGCGCGCTCGAGGGGCTGACCGCGGTGATCGTCAACTTGAACCGGCGCTACAAGGCGCATGCCGGTGTGCGCATTGCCGGCGTCGAATGATCGAGCTCATCCCCGTTCACGGCCTGCCGGAGATCCGGAAGGACGACGACCTCGCCGCGCTCGTCGTCGAGCTGGTCGAGCTCCGGCCACGCGACGTCCTCGTGCTCGCGCAGAAGGCAGTGTCGAAGGCAGAGGGCCGCATTGTGCGGGTCGACGACTACGAAGCCTCCGCGAAGGCGATCGAGCTCGCCGGCGACGAGCGCGATCCGCGGGAGGTCGAGGTGATCCTGCGCGAGGCGAAGCGAATCGTGCGAGAGCGCGGCCCGCTCGTGATCGCCGAGACCCAACACGGCTTCGTCTGCGCGTCAGCGGGGGTCGATCACTCGAACGCGCCCGAGCACGGCACGCTCGTCCTGCTTCCCATCGACCCAGACTCGAGCGCGCGCGCCGTGCGTGACCGCATCGCCGAGCTCGCCGGCGTCGATGTCGGCGTGATCGTCACCGATTCGTTCGGGCGACCCTTCAGGCAGGGAACGACGGACGTCGCGATCGGCGTCGCCGGGATACCGGCGATCCTCGACCTGCGCGGCACGACCGACCGGATCGGCTACGAGCTCCGCTCGAGCCGCGTCGCGATCGCCGACGAGATCGCCGGGGCGGCCGATCTGGCCCGCGGCAAGGCGGAGGGCGTCCCGGCCGTGGTCGTTCGTGGGCTCGAGCTCGACGGGGACGGCTCGGCACAGGAGATCGTGATCGAGCACGAGCTCGATCTCTTCAGTTAGACGCTCGAGGTAGTGGTTCAGTTTTGTTTGTAAGGCTTCAGGCGACGACGATCTTCTGGTTCGAACCTGCGGCTAATCTTCGGGTATGTCACTTCGTGCTAACCGCCCGCGTGACGTGAACCAGCTGGGCCGGTTCGTTGTGGACTTGGCGACAGGCGAAGCGGTCGAAGACGACAAGTCGGCTGGCAAGGATCCCGCCGCCATCGAACGTGGTCGCAAAGGCGGCACGATCGGCGGTCGCGTACGTGCCGCGAAGCTCAGCGCCGACGAACGTCGTGCGATTGCGAGCAAGGCTGCGAAGGCGCGTTGGGCTAAGCAAGAACCACCATCGTCTTAGCTGGCCTGCAGATCCATCGTTAGCTGCCGACGTTCACGGACGATCTCAAATGGATCGTCGTTGCCGCGGCCACGACGCGCTTCTCTGATCCCCTGCCAATGCTGCTTGAGCGTGTTGGTCGCGACGTAGTAGCGCCCTCTTGTGTCTCCGATCGGTTCAAGGAAGCCGGCATTGACGAGAGCCTTGAGGTCACGGCTAGCCGTTAGGTCGGCGATCGGCTCGCCGAACGTGACATCTACGTTCTTGACGTAGGTAGCTCTCCTGATACGGAATCCGTACGCGGCTTCACATAGAGGCCCGATGCACCGCTCCGGCAACCGACGTTGGGCTGCAAGGTGGCTCAACGCGACCCAAAGTGATTCGTACTCCTGCAGTCGTCGGAGCAGCGTTGCGGCCTGTCGATAGTGAGCGAGAAGTGAGAAATCAATCCAGGGACGAGGATCGTTCTGCGGATTCCACGTTCCCCGTCCGACCGTCGCCAAGACGTCGTAGTAGTCGGACGTGTTCGCTCCGAGATATTCCTCGATCGACGAGAACACCGGCGCAACGATCTTCTCGCGAGCCAAGACGAGCGTTTGTAGGCACCTGGCCATGCGTCCGTTCCCATCCTTGAACGGATGGATCATCACGAAGTTCAGATGAACCATTGCGGCCCGGATGAGAACGGGAATGTCGCGGTCTGCCGCGTCGTCCAACCTCTCCAGCATTTCGCCAACCAGCTCGTCGATGAGGCCCGCGTCGGGGCCGGTGTAGACGATCTCGCCGGTGTTCTCCCGGCGCACGTAGATATCGCCTGGCCGCCAGCGTCCTGGGAACTTGCTTAGGTCGTGCTTGAGCATCATGAAATGGAGGGCTTTGACGACTCCCTCATCCACGATCGCGATGTCGTCCTGTGACGCTTGCAGGACGTAGGTCATTGCCTCTTGGTAGCCGGCGACTGCCATGCGCGTTTCGGCGTCGGCGTCTAGGGGAGCTTCGCCGTCTGCGACCGCTACCACGTCATCGAGGGTGGCGTTGTAGCCCTCGATGCTGTTGGACGCCTGGACGTTGCGCGCCTCGGAGAGTCGGCGCAGTCCACCGGTCCAGCGCCGAGGCTCCGCAACGCGGTGGCGCAGCTCCTGCCGTAGCCCGTCGATCAGCTCAAGCACGGCAAGCTCATCATCTGTTGGCTCCAGAAATGGATATACAGTGGTCATGACACAATGATAGTATCATTGGATCATCTCGTCAAAAGAGTAATTGAGACAATACTCTTACTCTCAAGCATAATGGTCAGTATGAATCGGCTGTTGAGTGAGAAGCGCCGCATGATCGTCGCTTCGCTCGTCGAGGGAAACAGCATCAACGCCACCTGTCGCATGGCGGGCGTGTCTAAGAACACCGTCCTGAAGCTCCTGGGCGACCTCGGCCTGGTCTGCTCGATCCACCAGGACACCGTGATGCGGAACCTGACCTGCGAGCGCATCCAGATAGACGAGATCTGGAGCTTCGTCTACGCCAAGCAGAAGAACGTCCCGCCTGACACGCGCGGGCAGGCGGGCGACGTTTGGACGTGGGTCGCAATTGACGCTGACACGAAGCTCGTTCCGACCTACCGCATCGGCCCGCGTGACGGTCGCGAAGCGATCGAATTTCTCGACGACCTGGAGAAGCGGTTGAGCAACCGGGTGCAGCTGACGTCCGACGGCCTACCGGTCTACGTGCAGGCCGTCATGGAGACGTTCGGCGTCGAGGTCGACTACGCGATGCTCCAAAAGGTCTACGGCTCCGACTCCAGCCGCAAGCCCGAACGCCGCTACTCGCCGGCCGTCTGCCTCGACGCGATCCCCACGCCCGTCTTCGGCAACCCCGATCCCGACCACATTTCGACGAGCTACGTCGAGAGACTGAACCTGACCACGCGCATGAGCGTCCGCCGGTACACGCGCCTCACGAACGCGTTCAGCAAGAAGCTGGAGAACTACGTCGCTGCCGTGTCGCTGCACTTCATGCACTACAACTTCGTGCGCGTCCATCAGACCCTCAATACGACGCCTGCCGTCGCAGCCGGTGTCGCGGACAAAGCGTGGAAGATCGACGATCTGATCGTGCTGCTGAGTGACGCCGAGAACGCCGTGCCGATGAAGCGCGTCCCGTACAAGAAACGGGACGCGGCGTAAAAAGTGACGGCCCGGGTTCCAGCCCGGGCCGTCGATTCGCGAGAAGGGCAACGCGAACATCTGGAGCCTACGGGACCGCGAGGACACCGCGAAGGGGAGTCCGTCCGATGTCGTTTCTAGGGTCCCGCGCTCAACCTGTGTCGCTTCGGAGCCTGTTCCAGCGGGCAGCGACCCGGACGCGAGAAGGAGCAAGTGATGGCAAAGGTGCCGGCGTTCCATACGAACAGCCCCGAGTACCCGCCAACGCATCGGAACGTGTTCCACGATCAGTCCGAGTGCGGGTACGGCAAGGAGATCCAACTCAGGCATCGCGTAGACGGTGAGGGGAATCGTCCGCGTTGCGACGAGTGCATTCGTCTGGGGAAGTAGCGGCCTCCCAGAAGGCCATCTGCGCGGTCGCCACGAAAACGAACGGCAGGCTCAGGGTAAGAGTGCCCGCGATCTCGTCCGCCTTCGCATGACTCGTACGTATCGATGCCGTGAGCGCGCAGTACATTCACGAAGAACGCGATCCCTGCGTCCAAGCCATCCAGCGGCTCCAGCGGTTCCGGAAACGATCCAAGGTAAGCCGGTTCAGCCAACGCGGACGCCTTTCAAACTGAACCGCTGCCACGCTCGAGCCTTTACAAATCCTTTAGATCCTCCTTGCACCAGCTCACACGCGGTCGCTACCGTCCCGCGGTCACGTGGGCTTGGCGCTCTTGCCCAGAGCCTTGCCCTGGAACCCCCTCACAGCCTTCACGCTCCCGGCCAAGGAGGACTACTTCGTGCGTTTCCCTATACCGCTGAGCATTGCGGCGCTCGCGGGCCTGATCACGTTTGCGCTCGCCGGAGCCGCGTTCGCGCGTGAGACCGTTCGACCCGCTCGACCCGACGCGATCCCGGCGCTCCGCCAAGTCGTCGAGCACTACCGGACGCTGACCTGGACGTTCGAGCGTGCCGCTCGCGTCCACCGCACGCCCACGTCGTTCACATACCGCCACACGGCGAATCGGGCGTACCTGCAATGGACGATCGACACCTGGACGCGTCGCGCCTCCAGCGCCCGCGACGTCGCCCTGCGGCGCGTCCATGCCCGTCTGGCGGTCGCGATCCCGAAGCCCCCGCGCCCGCACAGCGCCCTGTCGCGGCGGATCCGGTACACACGGCGCCTGACGCTCGAGTTGCGGCGCGTCTACCCCGGCTCGGTCACGAAGCGCTTCGCCGAGGCCCGCGCCTCGACCGGCACCACCACGCTCCGGCTCTGGCAGCGGCGGCTCGCCGCGGCCACGGTCGTCGTGCTGCGCTACGGCCACCGGCCGCTGCCGCGCGCCCTCAGCTCCGCCTTCTCGTGCATCCACCGCTACGAGGGCGCCTGGGACTCGAACACCGGCAACGGCTACTACGGCGGCCTGCAGATGGACCGGCGGTTCCAGAGCCTGTACGGCCGCGACTTCGTCGTCCGCTGGGGCACGGCCGACAACTGGCCCGTCTGGGCGCAGCTGCAGGTGGCGCTGCGCGCCTACCGGTCGGGCCGCGGCTTCTACCCGTGGCCGAACACGGCCCGTGCCTGCGGCTTGATCTAGCGGAAAACCACCCTCCGGGGCTATCAAGGTGGCGCCTGCCGCGGCCGATGAGCGCGGCATGGTGACGCAGTCTGCGGCGGCGGCGCACGCCTCTGGGCTCGACGGCGCCGTGAACGGCAACGGGAACGGACGCCCCGAGGCGCTCGTCGAGTCGTACCGCCGGCTCGCCGAGGTGTTCCACGAGGTGCTGTCCGAGCAGAGCCTCGAGCAGCTGCTCGAGCGGATCGCCGTCACCCTCGGCGACCTGATGCCGTACGAGGCGCTGCACATCTACGAGGCGGACGAGGACCGGCGCGTGCTCGTTCCGCTGAAGGCGCGCTCGAGCGAGTACGAGGACGAGATCATGCGGAGCCGCCCGCGCTTCGGCGAGGGGATCACCGGCTGGGCGGTCGAGAACCGCCGACCCGTATGGACCAACCGCGCGCACCTCGATCCGCGCGCGACGACCGTTCCGGGCACGCCGATCGAGCCGGAGGCGATGATCTCGATCCCGTTGATCGCGCGTGGCGCGCTCAAGGGCGCGCTCAACATCTACCGCATCGGCGAAGATGCCGAGTTCGCCGAGCACGAGTTCCATCTCGCGCGCTCGTTCGGCGACGCGGCGGCGCTCGCGCTCGACAACGCGCAGATCCGCGCGCGGCTCGAGCATCTCGCGCAGACCGACTCGCTCACCGGCCTGTACAACCACCGCTACTTCCACGAGCGCCTTCGCGCCGAGCTGACTCGCGCCTCGCGCTCGCACGACACCGTCGCCGTCCTCATGTTCGACCTCGACGACTTCAAGCGCGTGAACGACGTGTACGGCCACGGCGTCGGCGACCAGCTCCTCATGCATGTCGCGCGGGTGTCGCGCGACACCGTGCGCGGGTCGGACGTCGTATGCCGGATCGGCGGCGAGGAGTTCGGCGTGATCATGCCGTCGTGCGACGCCGGCGACGCGCTCGGGCTCGCGTCGCGGCTCAGCGAGGCGCTGCGCGAGCTCGACGTCGACCCGGCAGGCTGCGTGACCGTCTCGATGGGCGTCGCGCAAGGCCCCGAGCACGCGATGAACCCGCGCGAGCTCGTCGCCTGCGCCGAGGCGGCGATGATGACCGCCAAGGCGCGCGGGAAGAATCAGAGCGTCGTCTACGACGACGGCGCGACCGAGCGGCCGAGTGCCGCCGCCGTCGCGGGCCGCGACGTGCGCTCGATCGCGCACCTGAAGATGCTTCAGTCGCTCGCCGGCAAGTTGAACCGGCTCAACGACGTCGCGCAGATCGGACGCACGATCGCAACCGAGCTCCGGCTGCTGATCGATTACCACAATTGCCGCGTGGTGCTCCGCCACGGAGACGAGCTTCGGCCGATCGCGTTCGTCGGCGACACCGACGAGACGATCGGCAACACCTCGACTGCTTACACGCAGCGCGTCGGCGTCGGCGTCACCGGACGGGCGGTCGAGACCGGTGAAGCACTTCTGATCCCGAACGCGCTCGAGTGCGACTTTGCGTTCCGCATCCCCGGCACCGACGAGCTCGAGGAGTCGCTTGCAGTCGTGCCGTTGCGGTACGGCTCCCGTGTCACCGGTGCGATCGTCATCTCGAAGCTCGGCGTCAACCAGTTCGACGAGGACGACGTCCGGCTGCTCGAGGTGCTCGCCGGCCAGGCTTCGGTCGCGCTCGAGAATGCGCGGCTCTACGAGCAACAGCGGCGCGAGGCCGACGGAGCGAAGGCGCTGCTCGCGTTCGCGGACGTGCTCTCGCGTGCGCACTCCGTCGACGAGATCCAGGCGCTGGCCGTCGAAACGGCGACCCGGATCTTCGAGACGTCCCGTGCCTCGATCTGGGTCGACGCAGAGTGCGTCGCGCACGCCGGCGACCCGGTCGCCGAAGGCGCCTCCGTTCCGATCGATGCCGGTGACGGTGTCGAAGGCCGTGTCGTCCTCGACGTCCCGCAGCTCGACGAGGACCGCGAACGGCTGCTCGCGGCCTTCGGGTACCAGCTCGCGGTCGCGTTGCAGAAGGCCCGCCTCTACGGACGGCATCGCGAGGCCGCGGAGATCGCGAACGCGCTGCTCGACGCGAGCCGCGAGCTCGCGACCGCCGAGTCGCCCGAAGAGGTTCTCGGACGGAGCGTCGAAGTGACGGCGCGCGTCCTCGCCACAGGGCGCGCATCACTGTGGATTCAGGAAGAGGCGGAGCCGCGCGATCTCGTCGGCCGGTCATCGGTGGGATACCCCGCCGAGGTCGACCCGGCCGCAGGACGCCGCTACCCGGCGTCGCTCGCCCACAAATGGCTGGAGCGTGCCGAGCCGTTCGTGCTCGAGCCGACGGACGTCGCGGGGTTCGACGGCGTGCCGGAGGCGAGCATCGATCGCTACGTCGTCGCGCCCCTTCGTCTCGAAGGCGGCCGCGTCGGCGCCCTCGTCGCGACTGTCGGCGACCGCTTCATCGTCGACCGGCAGCTCAGGCTCCTCGCCGGGCTCGCGCATCAGGCGAAGCTCGCGATCGAGAGTGCCGAGCATTTCGACGGGCTCGAGCGCACGTTCGTCTCGACGGTCGCGACGCTCGCAAACGCACTCGAGGCGAACGACGAGTACACGTCGTCACACGCGCGCTGGATCAGCGACATGTCGCTGCTCGTCGGCCGCGAGCTCGAGCTCGACCGCGAAGCGCTGAAGCGTCTCGAGCTCGGCGCCCTGTTCCACGACATCGGGAAGATCGGGATCCCGTCCGGCATCCTCCAGAAGCCGGGGCCGTTGACGGACGAGGAGTTCGAGATCGTCAAGAGCCACCCGGAGCTCGGCGAGAAGATCCTCGCGCCGATCGACCGGCTCGCGGACGTCCGCCCGATCGTGCGTGCGTGCCACGAGCGCTGGGACGGCGGTGGTTATCCCGACGGCAAGGCGGGCGTCGACATCCCGGTCGAGGCGCGCATCGTGCTCGTCTGCGACGCCTTTCACGCGATGGTCACCGACCGCCCCTACCGCGGCCGGATGCCGGACGCCGAGGCCGTCGAGCGGCTCGTCGAGTCGGCCGGCAGCCAGTTCGACCCGACCGTTGTCAAGGCGTTCGTCCGGCTCTTCCAGTCGGGCGACGTTCTCCCGCTGGACTAACGCACGTCCTCCAACCGCTGGATCGTGCACACGTCGACGAAGCCGACGCGCTTCAGGATCGGGTACGACGTGTCGGGCCGCGCTTCCGTGATGAGCGCCGGCGTGCCGCGGGCGACGGCGTCGTCCCAGCGGGCTCGCACGAGCGCCTTGTAGACGCCGCGGCCGCGCGCCCACTCGCTGACACCACCTGCGATCAGGAAGACGCCGCGATCCGAGTAGACGGAGCGGCCGACGCCCGCCGGCCGCCCGTCGACGCGCGCCACGAAGGTCACCGGAACTTCCGCCGCCGACGCTGTCTCGAACTCGGATTCGAGGTGCGGCCGCTGCGCCTCGCGTCGATCCGCAGGCGTCTCGAACGCCTCCCACCCGAGCTCGGTCGCCACCAGGTGGTCGGTGAACGTCTCGACGCGTCGCACGTCGACGTTGGGTGGGCCGGCCGCCGGCTCGGTGACGCAGGCGAGTCCACGCAAGACGGTGGCGCGGTCGCGGGGCTCGATCAGCCCGAGACTGAGGAGCCGTCCGCGCAGGTCGTTCGGCGTCGTGTCGGGATCCAGCCACCACGTGGTCGTCTTCTCGGGCGCGACCCGCGCCCGTACCTCGGCAAGAAGCTCCTGGACATCCTGTGCTCCGATGCGCACGCCGGAGATCGCCGCCCAGGTGTTCCCCTGGAGCACGCAGACGCGCTCGTCGGCGAAGCGATGGACGTCGGCCGGGATCTGCGTGTACCGATCCGGGCTCTGCACGAACTCGCGGAGGGCATCGTTCACCGCGGATCGTGCTCCACTTCGTACATGGTGCATACGGGCTCGAAGCCGCACCGCTCGAGGATCGGCCGAGACATCTCGCCTGCCTGCACGACGAGCGCCGGCGTGCCGCGCGCCACCGCCTCGTGCCAGCGCGCGGCGATCAGTGCGCGGTACGCGCCGCGGCCGCGCGCGCGCGGCAGCGTGGCGCCGCCGTCGAGCAGCAGACCGCGCGAACCGGGGAACGCCCGCGCGTGCGCGACGGGTTCGCCGTCGATCCACGCGAGCCATTCCATCGACGGGCCGTTCTTCCGCCGTTCGTAGGCCGGCTTCGCTTCGGCTCGTCGGGCTGCGCGGACCTCGTCGGTGTACTGCTCGGCGGTGAGCGCGATCTCGAGCCCGATCAGGTAGTCCTCGAAGCTCGCGATGCGGCGAACCTCGAAGCCCGCGACGCCGGGCGGCGGGGCGGCGGTCGCGAGCGCGGTGAACTCCCACTCGAGCGGCGGAG
>DASXDB010000185.1:0-14862 GCA_036490895.1 Gaiellaceae bacterium | reverse complement strand
CCCTCGATCGCGATCCCGATCCGGTAGACGCCGTCCGCCAGCCGCGCCTTCGTCGGGCCGATCACAACCCGCCGGCCCTTGCGATCGACGACGAGCCGGAACCGGTGGCCGCCGGTCCCGCGGATCGCGTGCGCGATGTCGTCCGCCTTCACCGGCGTTCCCGCCACCGAGACGATCCGGTCGCCCGAGCGCAGCCCGGCCGCGGCCGCCGGCGAGCCTGCCTCGACGCGCGCGATCACGTTCGTGCTGCGGGTCGTCGAGAGCATGAACAGCGCCGTGAAGAGGACGAGCGCGAACAGAAGATTGATCCCCGGCCCGGCGCCGATCGCGACGAGCCGGCGCCACGTCGCCTGGCGCCAGTAGGCGTCCGGCTCGAGCGACCAGGCCAGCTCTTGCAGATACCTCGAATCGCCGATCGCCGGCCGGAGCGCTTCCAGCTGCGAGCGCGCGTCGTCGTAGTCGCCACGCGTGATCGCAGCGTCGAGCCGTGAGAGCTCGACGCGGTGCGCCTCCCTCACTTCGGCGGGCAGCGTCGCCTTCAGGTCGCCCGGGGACGGGCGGCTCATTCCGGGGATCTTCACGTAGCCGCCGAGCGGCAGCGAGCCGATCCCGTACTCCACCTTGCCGCGCACCGCCTTCACGATCGGCGGTCCGAACCCGAGGTAGAACTTCCGGGGCGTCATGCCGACGGCGCGCGCGGCGAAGAAGTGGCCCGCCTCGTGAATGAGGATGAGCAGCGCGAGCCCGACGATCGCCGCTACGAAGCCCACACCGTCTCCACGGCCTCGCGTGCACGGCGATCGGCGTCGCGCAGCTCGTCCAGGTCGCGTGCGGGCGCTCCGTCGGCTCGCTCGAGGGCGTCCTCGACGAGCGAGGCGATCTCGAGAAAGCCGATCCGCCCCTCGAGGAATGCCGCGACGGCCACTTCGTTCGCGGCGTTGAACACGCACGGGAAGGTGCCTCCTCGCTCGCCCGCCTCGCGTGCGAGCGCGAGCAGGCGGAAGGTGCCGGTGTCCGGCTCGAAGAACTCGAGCGGCCCCGCGGTGAGGTCGAGGGGCGGCACCGGTGTCGCCGCACGGTCCGGATAGGAGAGCGCATACGAGATCGGCACCCGCATGTCCGGGTAGCCGAGATGCGCGACGGCCGCGCCGTCCCGGAAGCGCACGAGCCCGTGCACGATCGACGCCGGGTGCACGACGACCTCGATGCGGCTGTACGGCAGGCCGAACAAGAAGTGCGCCTCGATCACTTCGAGCCCCTTGTTCGCGAGCGTCGCAGAGTCGACCGTGATCTTCGCCCCCATGTTCCACGTCGGATGAGCGAGCGCATCCGCGGGCGTGACGTCTGCGAGCTCGTCGCGGGCGCGGCCGCGGAACGGACCGCCGCTCGCGGTGAGGACGATCGTTTCCGGCTCCCCCGCGAGCGCGCACTGGAAGAGCGCCGAGTGCTCGCTGTCGACGGGGATCAGCGCACCGCCTCCACGCCGGCGCGCCGCCAACGCGAGGTCGCCCGCGGCGACGAGGCTCTCCTTGTTCGCGAGCGCGAGCGTCACGCCGTTCTCCAGCGCCCACATCGTCCCCGGCAGGCCGGCGAAGCCGAGCGTCGCGTTGAGGACGACATCCGGCTTGGCCCGGTCGAGGAGCTCGGTCGGGTCGCCTCCGACCTGCGCCAGCGGGGCAAGGCCGTCGACCGGCGTCGACCCGGACGTGACCGCCACGAGCTCGAGCGCCGTGTTGCCGGCGATGACCTCGAGCGCCTGGCGCCCGATCGACCCGGTGGCACCGAGAAGCGCGACCCGTGTCATGACCACAGTGTGCCCCGTCATACTCCGGACGTGCGGGCGCTCCTCCTCGCCCTGGCCGTGGCAGCGGCCGTCGTGGCCCTCCCGGCCGCGGCCGGAAGCCGAATCGAGGGCGTGCCTCAGCTCGGGCCGGTCTTCGTCCTGATCGGCGAGAACACGGACTACCAGCACGTCGACGCGACGGACTCGCCGTTCATGATGAACACTCTCCGCCCGCGTTCGGCGTGGTTCACGAACTACTACGCAGCGACCCACTGGTCGCAGGCGAACTACGTCGCGCTGACGAGCGGGCAAGTCACCGACTGCGAGCAGGCAGACGGCGGCTACGAGTGCCGCGACGGCGTCGACAACATCTTCCATCAGCTCGAAGGCATCAACCGGTCGTGGCGGGTCTGGCTCGAAGCCGGGACCGCGAAATGCGATACCGGCTCGGGTGGCACGTGCACGAGCGACGAGTCGTGCCCGCTCACCGGCTTCTACACGACCGGAAACCCCCCGATCGACTACACCGACATCTCGTACACCGACTGCCTCGCGAACGACCTGTCGGCCGGTGACGACGCCGACGGGATGTCGACGTTCAACGCGGCACTCGCCCGCGGCGACGTCGCAGACTTCAACATGGTCATCCCGAACGGCTGCGACGACGGCGAGGCGAACTGCAAGCCGCTGAACGACAAGCACCGCCAGTTCGATGCGTTCCTCGCGCGCGAGATCCCGCTGATCGAGGCGTCACCCGCGTTTGGACGGAACGGCGTGATCGTCGTCACGTACGACGAAGACCAGCGGATGGGCGGGCTCGCCGCGAAGAACGCACTCGGCTCGGGCGGCCACACCATCTGCTTCGTTCTCTCGCCCCTCGCGGTGCCGGGCGACTACAGCGCGAAGACGTACTCGTACAGCGTTCTCCGCACGCTGCAGGACGGCCTCGGGCTTGCGCCGTACCTCGGTGACGCGGCGTCGGTCGGGCCGCTCCCGCTCGCCTGGAGCTAGGTCGTAAACGCGAGGATCGCGAAGTAGGCCGCCGGGGCGGCGAACAGGAACGCGTCGAGGCGGTCGAGCATGCCGCCGTGGCCGCCGAGCAGCGTGCCGCTGTCCTTCACGCCGGCATCGCGCTTCAGCAGCGACTCGAACAGGTCGCCGAGCGGACCGGCGACGGCGATGATCGCACCTAGCACGATCGACTGCGGGATCGAGAGGAAGTGCTGCTTGTACATCGCGACGAACGCGACGAACACCGTAGCCGCCGTGCCGAACACGAACCCCTCCCAGGTCTTGCCCGGCGACGTCGCCGGCGCCATCTTGTGGCGGCCGAGCAGGCGTCCGCCGAGGTAGGCAAGCGTGTCGCCCGCCCACACCGCGATCAGCACCGTGTAGAGCGCCAGGCGGCCGTGTGTCGGAAAGTGCCGCAACAGGATCAGGAAGCCGAGCCCGCCGCCGATCCAGAGCGCACCGGTCACCGTGCTGCTGATCGCCGCGGTCGCCGCCGCGCGCGCTTCCGAGATCGCCTTCAGCAGGGACGCCAGCGCGAAGGTCGTCAACGCCCCGCCGAGCATCCACCCGACGCCGTCGAGCTCGGCGCCGACCAGCGCGAGGGCTCCGCCGATGTACCCGGCCGGCGCGAGCGGCGAGAGGGCGCGCCCGAGCAGCCAGTACTCGTGCAGCGCGACCGCCGCGGCGATCGCTACGAGCGCGAACAGATACCAGCCGCCAAGGTAGACCGCCCCGAGGACGATCGGCAGGAGGATCGCTGCAACGACGATCCGCGAGAGCCAGTTGCTCATCTACCGCCGAATCTTCGACGGCGGCTCGCATAGTCCGCAAGCGCGGAGTGCAGCTCGCGTGCGTCGAAGTCGGGCCAGAGCTTGTCGGAGAAGACGAGCTCCGAGTAGGCGAGCTGCCACAGCAGGAAGTTCGAGATGCGCTGCTCCCCGCTCGTGCGGATCAGCAGATCCGGATCCGGCAGCTCCGGTGCGTACAGGTTCGCCGCGAAGACGTTCTCGTCGATCTCCGCCGGATCGACGCCGCTCTCGACGATGCGCCGCGCCGCCTCGACGAGCTCTGCTCGGCCGCCGTAGTCGAACGCGACCCACAGGTTGATGCGCGTGTTGAGCGCGGTGCGGTCCTCCATCGCCGCCATCCGCCGCTGAAGCTCCGCGGGCGCACGGTCTCGGCGGCCGATGAAGCGGACGCGGACGCCCTGCTCGGCGAGGTCCGGCAGCTCGCGCTCGATCGTCTCCGCGAAGATCTCCATCAGTGCGTCGACCTCATCCTGGGGCCGCGACCAGTTCTCGGTCGAGAACGCGAACACCGACAGGTCGTGGATGCCCAGCTCGATCGACGCCTCGACCGCCTTCCGCACGTTCCGCGCACCCGCCCGATGCCCGGCGGCGACGGGCAGGCCGCGGCGCGAGGCCCAACGGCCGTTGCCGTCGAGGATGATCGCGACCGAGCCTGCGACCTCCGGCAGGTCAGGCTCGGCGACGGCTCTGATGCGGGAGAGGGTGCGGAAGCGGGAGAGCAGGCTCACGGAGGCGTCACACCTCCATGATCTCGGCCTCTTTGCGCTTCAGCAGGTCATCGATCTTCGCCGTGTGCTCGCCGGTGAGCTTCTGCACGCGCCCTTCGGCCGCGCGCTCCTCGTCGTCGCCGACGTCGCCCTTCTTGACGAGGTCCTCGAGATGTCGCATCACGTCGCGGCGGATGTTGCGCACCGCGACCCGGCCTTCCTCGGCCATCGACCGCACGACCTTCACGTACTCCTTGCGCCGCTCCTCGGTCAGCTGCGGGATCGGCAGCCGAATGAGCTTGCCGTCGTTCGACGGCTGCAACCCGAGATCCGACTCCTGGATCGCCTTCTCGATCTGCTTGATCGACGTCGGGTCGAACGGCTGGATCGTCAGCATTCGCGGCTCGGGCGCGCTGATCGTCGCAAGGTTCTTGAGCGGCGTCGCGGTGCCGTAGTAGTCGATCGAGATGCGATCGAGCAACGCCGGTGCTGCACGGCCGGTGCGCACCGAGTTGAAGTGGTCGTGAGTCGTTTCGACCGACTTGTCCATTCGCTGGGTCGCGTCACGGATGAAGTCTTCGATCACGGCGTGTCTCCTTCGGGAGTCGAGATGATCGTGCCAACGCGCTCACCTGCCGCCACCCTGGCGACGTTACCGGGTGCGAGCTCGAATACGTGGATCGGGAGCTTGTTGTCCATGCAGAGCGACAGCGCGGTCGTGTCCATGACTTTCAGCCCTCGCTCGATCGCCTGCAAGTGCGTCAGCTCCGGGATCAGCTTCGCCCCGCTGTCCTCACGCGGGTCGCCGTCCAGGACGCCCTCGACCCCGTTCTTGGCCATCAGGATCGCCTCGGCGCCGATCTCGAGCGCTCGGAGGGCCGCGGCCGTGTCGGTCGTGAAATACGGGTTGCCGGTGCCGGCCGCGAAGATGACGACGCGGCCCTTCTCGAGATGGCGGACCGCACGCCGGCGGATGTACGGCTCGGCGACCTCCTGCATCTCGATCGCAGAGAGGACGCGCGTGTCTGCCCCGGCCCGCTCGAGCGCCTCCTGCACGGCGAGCGCGTTCAGGACGGTCGCGAGCATGCCCATGTAGTCGCCGGTCGCACGGTCGATGCCTTGCGCCGCCGCGGACATGCCGCGGTAGATGTTGCCGCCGCCGATCACGAGCGCCACCTCGAGGCCGTTCGCCCGCACGTCGACGAGCTCTTGCGAGAGCTCGTCGACGGTCACGGCGTCGATGCCGTAGTCCCGCGGGCCGATCAAGGCCTCGCCGGACAGCTTGAGCAGGACGCGGTTGAACCCCATTCGAGGCTCGCTACGCGACTGCGTACCAGGCGTAGTCGAGGAGCTCGATCCCGTGCTCCTTCAGGTACTGAGCGACCGTGCCCGTCGACTCGTCCGCGCGATACCACGTCTGCTCGGTCAGCACCGCCTCGCCGAAGAAGCGCTTGTTGAGCTGGCCCTCGACGATCTTCTCGCGGACGTTCTCGGGCTTCGCGAGCACCTCCTCGGACCGCGAGAGGATCTCCCGCTCGGCGTCGACGAGCTCCTGCGGCACCTCGTCGCGTGCACCGTATGTCGGCCGTGCGAACGTGAGGTGGAGCGCGAGGCTACGGGCTGCTGCCGGGTCACCGCCCTTCGTCCGCACGATTGCCCCGACCTTGTTGGCCGGCGAGTGGACGTAGTAGGAGATCGCCTCGTCGGACGATGCCTCCATCCGCTTCGTTCCAACGACCTGGATGTTCTCCCCGAGGCGCGCCGCGAGTTCGACCCGCTCGTCCTCGAGCGTCGCCGCATCGCCGCCGTCGAACACGGTGCGCAACGTCTTCTCCGCGTACGCGAGGAAGTCGTCGTTGTTCGAGACAGGCTCGGTCTCGCAGCCGATCGCGGCGATCGCGCCGACCTGGTCGTGCACCATCACGCCGACCTTCCCTTCGCTCGTCGCGCGATCGGCGCGCTTTGCAGCGGACGCCATGCCCTTCTCGCGAAGGAGCTTGACCGCCTCGTCGAAGTCGCCGTCTGTCTCCTGCAGCGCGCGCTTGCACTCCATCATCCCGGCGCTCGTCGCGTCGCGGAGCTCCTTCACCATCGCAGCGGTGATGTCGGTCACGCGCTCTCCTCCTCGGTCGGCGCGACCGTCTCCTCGAGAGGCTCGGCTGCAGCTTCTGCAGGCGGTTCCGGTGCCGGCGCCTCTTCCGCTTCCGCTCCTGCCTCCGCCGGCGCCTCCTGCTGCTGCTGGCGGCCGTTGCGCTTGGCCGCGGCCAGCTCGTTCGGCGTCACGCGCTGCTTGCCCGCGTCGATCCCGTCGGCGATCGCCTTGATGACGAGCGCGCACGAGCGGATCGCGTCGTCGTTGCCCGGGATGACGTACTCGGCCTCATCCGGGTCGCAGTTCGTGTCGACGAGCGCGATCACCGGCAGGCCGAGGCGCTGCGCCTCACGGACCGCGAGCTGCTCCTTGCGGAGGTCGACGATGAAGACCGCGTCGGGCTGGCGGCGCATGTCGGCGACGCCGCCCAGATTCGCCTCGAGCTTCTCGAGCTCGGCCTCCATCGAGATGCGCTCCTTGGCCGGGAGCAGGTCGAGCTGCGACTCGGTCTTCAGCGAGCGCAGCTCGTGGAGCCGCTGGATGCGGTCCGAGATCGTCCGCCAGTTCGTGAGCAGCCCGCCGAGCCAGCGGTGGTTGACGTACGGCATGCCCACCCGGCGCGCCTCGTCGCGCACCGCGTCCTGCGCCTGCTTCTTCGTGCCGACGAACAGGACGGAGCCGCCGCGCTCGGCGATCGCGCGTGCGAAGTCGTGCGCCTCCTGGAGCAGGCCCTGCGTCTGCTGCAGGTCGATGATGTAGATGCCGCCCCGCTCGGTGAAGATGAAGCGCTTCATCTTCGGGTTCCAGCGGCGCGTCTGGTGACCGAAGTGGACGCCGGCCTCCAGCAATTCCTTCATGGAAACGACGGGCATGAGAGCCCCTTTCTCGGTTTCGATTGCAGTTCTCCCGGCGGGCCTCACGTGGAAGCCGGCGTCGAACGCACGGCCACCGTCCACGAAAGGGCGCCCCACCGGGTCGAAGGGACGCGGAACCCGGGAATCGTAGCCGTTCAGAGCTTGGGTTGATTCAACACAAGGTAGGACTGGAGGTCGGCCGGGAGCGGTGAGACGGTCTCGACGCGCGCGCCCGTGATCGGATGCGGGAATACGAGCTCCGCGGCGTGCAGGAACTGGCGCGCGAGGGAAGCGTCGGAGCGGCCGTAGACGCGGTCGCCGACAACCGGGAGATCGATCGCCTGAAGGTGGACACGGATCTGGTGCATTCGGCCGGTCTCGAGCCTCACGCGCAGGAGGGCGTGGCGGTCGAAGAGCTCCTCGACCTCGAAGTTCGTCACCGCGTCCCGCACGGAATCGCTGTCGAGCGAGATCCGGGTCGGGTCGTGGCGGTCACGGCCGATCGGAGCGTCGATCCGACCACGGCGCGACCGCGGGCGGCCCTCCACGAGCGCGAGGTACGTCCGCTCGAGTACGCGCTCCCGGACGAGCTGCGACATCCGCTCGTATGCCTCCTCGGTGCGCGTCGCGGCGAGCAGGCCGGACGTGTCGCGATCGAGGCGGTGCACAATCCCGGGCCGGTCCGGATCGCCGCCGCCGAGCTTGCCCGCCAACGCATCGACGAGCGTGTCGCCGCTGTGACCCGCGCCGGGGTGGACGACGAGCCCGGCCGGCTTGTCGACAACGAGGACGTGCTCGTCCTCGTACACGAGCGGCACCTCCGGGAGCTCGTGTCGAGTCAAGGCGAGCTCCGGCTCCGCGGCGAGCGTCACCACCTCCCCGCCCTCGAGCCGGTGGCTCTTCGGCCGGACGACTCCGTCGACGAGGGCGCCTGCGCCGATTGCGCGCTCCGCCGCCGCGCGCGAGCCGAGCTCCTCGGCGAGAAACTTGTCGAGACGGGTCCCTGCGGCCGTCGAGGGGACGTTCACCGAGCAGCGACATCGAGCGTGCGCCGGGGCGGCCGTGGCGCACGGTCGGCGACGATGAGCGCGACGAGCAGGATCGCGACGCCGACGACGATGAAGCTGTCGGCGAGGTTGAAGATCCGGAACGTCCACCAGTTCACGTCGATGAAGTCGGTCACGTGCCCGAGTCGCACGCGGTCGAAGAGGTTCGACAGGCTGCCGCCGATCACGAGCCCGAACGCCGCAGGCAGCACCGGGTGGCGCGCCGCGGAGCGAGCGAAGAACGTCAGCATCCAGACGATTGCCGCGGCAGTCACGACCACGACGACGGAGGTGGCCCCGGAGAACAGGCCGAATGCGATGCCGGTGTTCTGGACGTGGTGGATCGAGAGCGGCCCGGCGACGTGCACGGAGTCGTCGAGCGCCACGGTCGAGGTGACGACGTACTTCGTGACCTGGTCGGCTGCGATCGCCGCCGCGCCGACGAGCGCCAACCCGGACCACTGGTGGACGTCAGCGCCCAGCGAGCGCTCCGCGACCGACACCGGTGTGAGCCCGTCGGTCGACGAGCCGACGCGTACATCGTTCACCTGTCTGCCTTGCGCTGGTCGTCGATGCAGAGCCGTGCCCACGGGATCGCGGCGAGCCGATCTTCGCCGATCGGCTTCCCGCAGACCTCGCACGCGCCGTAGGTCCCGTCGTCGAGCCTGCGCAGCGCGTCGTCGATCTCTCGAAGGGTCTGCTGCGCCCCTTCGCCGAGGCTCTCGTCGAGCTCACGGTCGTATGTCGCGGTCGCCGAGTCACCGAGGTTGCCGTCGCCGGCGGTGACGATGTCGCCGAGCTCGTCGGCGATGTTCCCTGGGTTCTCGCGCTCCAGAAAATCGACCGCGTGCAGGAGCCGCTCCTGCTCCTCCACCAGGCGAGCGCGACACTGCGACGTGTCGAGGTCGGTCATGCCCCGCAGAGTACTCGGCGTGCGGGAGCTTGCCTCACCCCCAGGCGAAGTCCCGGCCGGACCACGGAATGTCGTCGTCGGCGCGCGACTCGTCGACGTGGTGCGACACCCCCGCCGGCTCCTGATCGTCCTCAGGCTCGGGCTCCGAGGCGACGTCCTCCGTGGAGATCGCCTCGAACTCACGCGTGTTCTCGCGGTTCGGCCAGCTCGGCGGCTCATCGTGAGCGGGCTCACCCGCAGGTGCGCGTGTGTGGCTCGTCTCCTCGACGATGCCGAGCGCAGCGCGCAGCAGTGTCTCCACGCGCCGCGCCTCCGTGAAGAGCCGCTCGCGCTCGCTCTGGGCGGCGCGGGTGATCGACCGCGACTCCTGATGCGCCTCGGCGACGATCACCTCGGCCTCGCGCTTCGCCGACTCGACCGCCTCCGCCGCCGTTCGCTCCGCCGCGATCAGCGTCGACGCGAGCAGCGTCTCCCGCTGCTTCACCTCGTCGAGGTGACGCTCGACGTCCTCGAGCCGGTCGGCAAACTCTCCACGCTCCCGCCAGACGTCCTCGAAGCTGTCCGCGACGTCCGACAGCAGGGCATCCGCCTCGGCGCGCTTGTAGCCACCGAACAAAACTCGGTCCAACCTCACATGTCTCAGCTCCACCGGTGTGTACCGCATGTGTGCTCCTTCCTCCTAATGCAGCCGTTCGAGAATCCAGTGGCCGATCCTGTCCGCGGCGATCAGCCCGATCACCGCGGCCATCGGCGACAGGTCGATGGGCCCGGCGCTCGGCAAGACGCGGCGCCACAGTCGGATGTACGGCTCGCAGGCCTCGTCGAGGAACCGCTGCGCCGGCCGCAGCGAGTACGGCAAGGGGATCCACGACGTGAGGACATACAGGAAGATCGCGAGCGTATACACGCCGACGAAGACGTCGAGAAAGTGCTCGACGGCCGTCACTGTGTCGAGCAGCACCATAGGCCGCCTCTCCTTCGCGGCGAGAAGCGCGTTTCCTACGCCTGGTTGAAGAACCCGCCGCGCTCGAGCAACGCCGCGCGCTGCTCGGCGGACACCTCGACGTTTCGCGGTGTCAGCAGGAATACCTTGTCGGCAACGCGCTGCATCCCGCCGTTCAGCGCGTAGGTCAGACCGCTGGTGAAGTCGATCAGCCGCTTGGAGAGCTCGGCGTCGGCCCCCTGCAGGTTGAGGATGACCGGCATCCCCTGCTTGAACTTGTCGGCGATCTGCTGCGCGTCGTTGAAGCTGCGCGGCAGCACGAGGTGCACGCGGACTCCCGAGGGATTCGGCACCGCCTCGATCTGGGGCCGCATGTCGCGAACGCGCGCCGACTGCCGCGCCGCGGCGCGCGCCGCCGGGCGATCGGCTTCGGACTCGGTCCAGTCGTCGTAATCGTGGCCGCGGCGCCGCGGAGTCAGCCGGCGGACGTTCGGACGCTCCCGGTAGCTCTGCTCCAGGCTCTCCTCGGCGGCGTACCCGTCGGAATCGTCCCAGTCGTCGTCCTCCTCGGCGATCCCGAAGTAGACGAGCGTGCGTGACCAGAGGTCGCCCAGAGGCACGGCGGGATTCTAGTCCGCAACGTCCGCAAAGAGGATCGAACCGACGCGGACGTAGGTCGCCCCCTCCTCGGCGGCGACCGGATAGTCCTGTGTCGTTCCCATCGAGAGCTCGCGGAGGCCGTGCTCGGCGGCAAGCTCGCGGAGCTTCGCGAACCAGGGGCGGGACTCCTCGGGCGTCGCGGCGGCGGGCGGCATCGTCGAGAGCCCGCGCACGTCGTAGCCGAGGTACGCCCCGATCTGCTCTGGCGCGACCCCGGACTTCGAGCCTTCTCCCGCGAGGTTGACCTGGACGAGCGCCGGGATCTCGAGCCGGCGTGCCGCGGAGTCCGAGTCGAGCGAATGGACGAGCTCGCACGTCTGGTTGACGACCTTCACCTTGTTCGACTGGAGATGGCCGATGAAGTGCCAGCGGAAGGCGTCACCGTACTCGGCGTGCTTCGCCTCAAGATCCTGCGCGCGGTTCTCTCCGACGACGGTGACGCCTGCCTCGAGCAGCGTCGCCATGTCGCGCAGCGCGACGTACTTCGTCGCCGCGACGATCGTGACGGCGTCACCGACCCGGTGCTGGATCTGCGCGAACCGCTCGCGGATGACGTCAGGTGACTGCACCGATCATCCCCTGGACGCCGCGCTCGCGTCCACTGCGTCGGTGAGAGAAGAAGAGCTGCGGGTTGCAGCAGGTGCAGAGGTCGACCCGTTCGATCGAGGCGACTCCGGCGCGTCGCAGTGCTCGCTCGGCTGCGGACCAGAGGTCGAGATGACGGTCGACGGTCAGGTCCGGGTCGAAGCGCGACGCGACCTCGTCGCCGACCTCGTAGCAGCACGGCCCGATCGCGGGACCGACGACCGCAGACGTCTCCCCACCGACGGCGGCGACGCCGGCAGCGACGATTCCGCTACTCAACCCGCGCCAGCCGGCGTGCACGAGCGCGAGTCGACGCTCGCCGTCGGTCCGCGCGATCGCGATGGGCAGACAGTCGGCGGCGAACGCCAGCATCGGCTCGCCCGGCTCGTCACTCCAGAGACCGTCACCGGCCTCGCCGCGGACACCCGCCCGATTCACCGTGGTGGCGTGCACCTGACGGTTGAAAGAGAGCTGCTCGTACGGCAGGTCGAGCCGCGTGCACACGCGGCGCCGGTTCTCCTCGACTCGCTCGGCATCGTCGCCCGTGCGTGCGGTGAGGTTGAGCGACTCGTATACGCCCTCGCTCACGCCGCCGAGGCGCGTCGTGAACGCGACGACGTAGCCGGGCTGATCCCACGTGATCACCGTGGAAGCCTCTTCGCGCGCTCCAGCAGCTGCTCCTTCGTGTTCAGCTCGGGCGCGCGAACGACCTCGTCGAGGAGCTTGCGCAGCGCTTGACCGATCGCAGGCCCGGGGCGGTACCCGATCCCGATCAGGTCGTTGCCGTTCACCGCGAGGTCGCGAATGCGGTGCGGTTGGTGCTTCTGCTCGGCGACGACCTTCCGCAGCCGTCCGAGCTTCGCGAGATCATCGCCGCGCGGGTTGTCGCCCTTTCCGCGCAGGTCGGCCTCCTTGTGGTCGAGAAGGTCGGACAGGAGCGCATCGCCGTACCGCGCGAGCAGACGGCGTGCCCGCAGCGGCTCCGACCGAGAGGTGTCGATCATGTGCGAGCGCACGATGCGGACGACGCGCCGTGTCAGCTCCGACGGGTACCGGAGGCGATTGAGCGCTTCCTGGGCGAGCGTGGCTCCGACCTGCTCGTGGCTCTTCGCCGAGTAGCCGGGCTTCGCGTAGTAGTGCAGGCGGTCGTCGGTGCCCCGCCACGCGACCTGCGGCTTTCCCGCGTCGTGGAACAAGGCCGCGAGCCGGACCCCGAGCGAACGGTGTGCGTCGGCAGCCGCCTGCACGACCGCGAAGGTGTGCTCGTCCACCGTCATCGCGTGATGACGACTCTCCTGGTCGAAACCGATCGCGGCCTCGAGCTCGGGGAGGAGCGCAGTGAGCACGCCCGTGTCCCGCGCGATCGTGAGTGCCTTCGCCGGGTGTGCGCCGAGAAGCAACTTCGAGAGCTCGCCCATACCGTCGGCCGAGATCCCGCCCCCGATCCGCTCGCCGGACACGAGCCTCACGCCGGGCGCCTCCTGCCGCATCTGCTCGAGCGTCTCCGGGGCCGGGTCGAGATCGAGCTGCGAGATGAAGCGCAGACCGCGCACGATCCTTAGCGGATCCTCCGCGAAGCTGGTTGGCGACACCGTCCTCAGCACACGCGCGTCGAGATCGCGCCGACCGCCGTACGGATCGATGAGCTCTCCGTCTGCGAGCCGGCGGGCCATCGCGTTGATCGTGAAGTCGCGGCGGTAGAGGTCGTCGTCGACCGACGCGGTCGGGTCGACGACGATCGCGAAGTCGTGGCGGCCAGGCCCCGTCGACACCTCACGCCGAGGCGGCGCAAGCTCGATCCCGGACCGCGCAAGCCGTCGCACCGCGCCGTCCCGCGGATAGAAGCGCACCCCGACCGGGCGCTCCGCGACCACGAGCTCCTCGGTCCGGCCGTGCGGCTCGAGCGACGCACGCAGGCCGGCGATGTCCGTGGCGGGAACCAGGAAATCCGCGTCCTTCGAGTCGCGGCCGAGCAGCCGGTCGCGCACGGCACCACCGACGACGTACCCGTCCAGCCCCAAGGACCGGACGTATTCCTCGACCTGCTTAGACGACTGCGATCGCCTCGATCTCGACGAGTGCCCCGGAAGGCAGCTTCGCCACTTCGACCGTCGACCGGGCGGGCGGCCGCTCGCCGACGTGCTTCGAGTACACCTCGTTCATCCCCGCAAAGTGGTCGAGGTCCTGCAGGAACACCGTTGTCTTAACGAGATTGTCCAGGGATGTTCCGGCAGCCTCGAGGATCGCTCGGAGGTTCGCGAAGACCTGCTCCGTCTGCGAGCCGATGTCACCCGCGCTGAGCTCCTTGTCGCCGGGACGAAGCGAGAGCTGGCCCGACACGAAGACGAAGCCGTTCGCCTCGATCGCCTGCGAGTACGGCGCCCCCTGGAACGGCGCCGGCGCTGCTTCCGTGCGAACGACCTCTTTGCTCACGCTTCCTCCTCGTCGGTTGTGGCTGCGGGCCGGCAGGCCTGGCCGAGCGCGGCGCCGACCGCCTTGAACATCGCTGCAAGCACATGTTGTGGGTCGTCCCCTTCGACAACGCGTACGTGCAAGTTGATCCCCGCGGATTGGGCGAGCTCGGCGAGAAAGCGCGACGGAACGTCGTTGGCGACACCGCCGACGCGGCTGTCGGAGAAGTCGGCGTTCGTGACGAATCGGGGCTCGGAGTCGACCTCGAGCGCCGCGGATGCGAGCGCCTCCGCGGCCGGCATGAGCGCCCAGCCGGCGCCCGCCTGGAAGCGCTCGGCGATCGCGGCGCCGAGCGCCGCGCCCGCGGCCGGTACCGCCTCGTCGGTGCTGTCCGGGGCAACCTCGAGCGCGATCTTGAACCGGCCGGCGCGGGCCAGCTCGCCGACGAGGTGGTCGAGCACCGACAGCCCGGTCGCGACGTTGACGCTGCCCTCAGCTGCAAGCGCTACACGAGCGCCGCTCGGCGTGGTCGACATGGCGCTGAGCCTAGCTCTCGATACGCTCGATCCGCGCTCCGAGCGCGCGCAGGCGCTCGTCGATGCGTTCGTACCCCTTGTCGATCTGGTAGGCGTCACCGATCGTCGACGTGCCTTCGGCGCACAGTGCAGCCATCACCATCGCCATCCCGGCACGGATATCCGGGCTCGACATGCGCTGTCCGTACAGCGGCGCGGGGCCGGTGATGACCACGCGATGAGGGTCGCAGAGGATGATCCTCGCACCCATCGACACGAGCTTGTCGACGAAGAACAGGCGGCTCTCGAACATCTTCTCGAAGATCAGCACGGTGCCTCGCGCCTGCGTCGCGACGACGACCGCGATCGACGTCAGGTCGGCGGGGAACTGCGGCCACGGGCCGTCCTCGACCTTCGGGATGGCGCCGCCGAGGTCGTCCTGCACGACGAGCGTCTGTCCGGGAGGAACCCGAAGCCGGTCGTCGCCCAGCTCGACCTCGATCCCGAGGCGCCGGAAGACCGGCAGGATCGG